>JAZLHQ010000169.1:0-2795 GCA_045616925.1 Eubacteriales bacterium
TGAAAGAGGGTCAAACCCGAAGCGACGAGTGCCGCGTGCTGCGACGTGCCTCTCAAAAGGTGTCCGATGTTCCATTCCGTGCAGATGGATTCCGTTTCGGGATAGCCGTATTCGTCAAGCGTTTTGCGGGCGAAATCGACGTACTGCGCTACGTTTTCGAGCTCGTCGTAGACGTGCCACGACAGAAAATCGAGCGGGCAGTTGTTGGTTTTTACATAGTCCATAAAGCCGTAGAAGAACGTCTTGAAGTGCAGGATCTTTTCGCGCAGCGGAAGTCCCGTCTTCTCGTCGCGGATGAAATAAAATCCGGTCGCGGCGTAGCCGCCGATCTTCAGATGCGGAAATTTTTCCTTCAGATGCTTCGAGACCGTGCCGTAGAATTCGTAGAACTGTTCGGGCGTTCCGAGCCACGTGTGTGTCGTTCCGTCCGGCTCGTTCCAGATCTCCCAATATTGGATCGGGTATTGAAATCCGTTCGCGCAGCCCTCGCTATAGTCCCGGATGACGTGCTCGCAGACGACCGCCCATTTTTTGAAATCCTTCGGCGGATAAATATAGTACGCCTTGATCTCTGAATAATTCTCGATTGAAACGCCGAGGCGGTAGAACGGAATGACCTTCGCTTCCACGAGCTTCGTGATATAGTAGTCCGTGAAGGCGAAATCGTAGGAATCCGGATCGTCGGGATCTGCGTCGAAATCCGGAAAGACGTTCGGAATATCGGCAATCCTTCCCTTCGCCTGAATACCCGTCATATCGTGCAGACGTGCGTAAGGGACCTGCGCTTCGGTCAGATAGCGGAACATCGAGCAGTCGATCCCGTAAAACGGCGGCTGACCGACGGCGTTGACGTCCTTGATCTTTCCGATTTTTTCATTGGGATGAAGCGTGATAATAGCCATTGTCGTACCCCCTTAACGGTCGATCAGCGGGTAAAGCTGGATCATATTGCCGCCGTCAACGGTCAGCTCGGCGCCCGTCGTGTTCATCGACTGGTCGCTGCCGAGGAAATACGCCGCGTTCGCGACATCCTCGAAGGAGGCGATGTCGCCGAGAGGCGTGAAGTTCGAAAGCGCGTTTCTGCAGTCGTTGTAGTTGTTTTCCCATCTGTCCGTTTTGATCATACCGGGCAGGACGCAGTTGACGCGGATCTTATATTTGCCGAGATCAAGCGCCAGCGCACGCGCCATACCGAGCACGCCGCTCTTGGAGGTGCTGTACGAAACGCGGTCGGGGATCGCGCGGTACGCGGTGTTCGAGTTGATGAAAACGATAGATCCCTGCCCTTTTTCCTTCATCTGCTTGGCGGCGGCTCTCGAAAGCATAAAGTTCCAGCCGATATTGGTGTTGATGACGTCCATAAAGTCGGCGATATCGACGTCCTCCCAGAGCTGACGGATGCCGAGGTTGGCGGCGCAGCAGACGAGGCAGTCGAGCAGATAACCTTTTTTGCGGATATCGTCGAAGATCCGGTTGACGTCGTTTTCGTCGAATACCTTCATACCGTATCCTTTGGCGTTGACGCCGTACTTTTCGCGGATCTTTTCAGCGTATTTTTCGGCGTCTTCGGCGCTTCTCGAGCCGATAAAGACGTCCCAGCCTTCCTTTGCAAATTTTTCAACGATGCCGGCGCCGGAATTCTTGACGCCGCCGGTGACGAATACGCAGCGATTCATAATCAGTTCTCCTTTTGATCAGAAATAAAATTCGCTCTTCGCGGGGCGGATATTGGTCAGTGCGCCCGTATAGTGGCGCAGCGTGTGGACGGTGTAGGGATGCTCAAGGCATTTTTCTTCGTCGATCTCGATGCCGAGCCCCGGCTTCTGCGGGATCTCCATATAGCCGTTTTCGTATTTCAGTGCCTCGCTCGTCACGTCGTGACGCCATTCGACGTCGCTGTACATGATCTCGAGGATGCAGAAATTCGGGCAGGAGGCGGCGAGCTGCAGGGTCGCCGCATTCGCGACGGGACCCGAGGGATTGTGCGGCGCGAACGCCATATAGCGGCATTCGGATTCCGCGGCGATCTTCTTGAGCTCCATAATGCCGCCCGCGTGGGAAATGTCCGGCTGAATGTAATCGGCAGCCATCAGATCGAACATTCTGCGGTAGTCCCAGCGCGTATAGAGGCGCTCGCCCGCGGCGATCGCGACGGGAGATTTGTCCTTCACGGCTTTCAGCGCTTCGAGATTGTCCGGCGGCACCGGTTCTTCAAAGAACATCGGCCTAAACTGTTCGAGTTCTTTGGCGATCTTGATTCCCGTCGGGATATTGAAGCGTCCGTGACCCTCGATCAGAAGGTCGACGTCGGGTCCGACCGCTTCCCTGACCTTCGCAACGCATTCAAGGGCGGTGTTCAGATCGTGATTGGAGATCTCGAGATAGCTCTTGCCGAAAGGATCCCATTTCATCGCGGTGATCCCCTTTTTGACGGCGATCTTCGCCTTTTCGGCGAATTCGTCGGGCGTCTTCGCGCCCGCGAACCAGCCGTTCACGTAAATGCGGACTTTTTCGTTGACGCGTCCGCCGAGCAGCTGGCTGACGGGTACGCCGAGCGATTTGCCGAGGATATCCCAGAGCGCCGTCTCGACGGCGGACAGAGCGGACATCAGTACGGCTCCGCCGCGCCAGTAGGCGTCTCTGTAAATGCTGTGCCAGTGGCGCTCGATATCGAGCGGATTCTGACCGACGAGATATTCCTTGATGTGTTCAACGGCGCCGAGGAGCGCCTTTTCCTTGTATTCGAGCGTCGCTTCGCCGACGCCGTCGATCCCCGCGTCCGTATAGACCTTGAC
>JAZLHQ010000170.1:0-8093 GCA_045616925.1 Eubacteriales bacterium
ACGTTTTCCTGCGGAAAAAGGGGATCGCGAAGCGGAGGTGGGATTGAAGGCAAGCAGAGCAGACAATCCCCCAGTCTCGCCGTAGGCGAGCCAGCCCCCTTTGCACAAGGGGGCCGGCCGTTCTCCGTAGGGGTCGGCTCACGCGCGGCACGCGCATGACGACCCGCACCTTGACGACCCGCGAAACGGCGGGAGCAAGCCCCCGCCCTACGGATTTATGAGAACACAGCGGCGACAACCCGTCTTCAACGCAAAACCCGCGCCGTTTTGGACGGCGCGGGTAATGTTTGAATGTGTATTATAATTCGTACTTCAACTGACGAAGGGCACTGGCGAGTGCTTTTTTGTAGGTCTCCTTGTCACTACGAAACGAGTTAAAGGAACCGCTCACATTGATAACTACTTCATAATAATCTGAGTATGCAGCCATCACGGCGGAAACTGCTTCTGAATGCGACGAATTCTTTGCTTTTTTGAAACCTTCTTGAATTTCCTCATCAAGCATTTTGATCACATCAATGTCATCTTTTCTTTCTTGTTGAGCGGCAAGAACAGCAATTGTAACATTATCTCCGTAATACGAATCGCCATAAATACATTCGTACCAATAATCGTAGATAGTGCTTGCGATACCGTCTAAGATTATTTGGGCATCATACACATCATTGTAAAAATCTTCGACATCATCTTTTTTTTCGCCTCCTGTACAAGACACGAATACTAAAACAGTAATCAGTGCCAAAATCAATGCGAGTGTTTTTTTCATTTTTCTTCTCCTTAATTTTATTGACCGATATTGGTTAATAGTATTATACACCGATATCGGTTATAATGTCAAGGGGGTTTGAAGAAAAAATGATAAAATATGATAAATTATGGGAAACGATGAAGAAAAAAGGCGTCACGCAGTACGCCTTGATCGCCAAATATCACGTCAGTCCCGGGCAAATCACACGGCTGAAGCGGAATGAAAGCGTCAGTACCCACACAATAGATATGTTCTGTAATATTTTGAATTGCAGCGTCGAGGACGTAATGGAGCATACCTTTGAAGACGATAAAAAATAGAACCGCCGATTGATCGACGGTTCTATTTTTTGAAATTACAAAATCAATAATATTTGTCAAGCCAGACGAGCAGGTATTCGAACCACTCGCCGTAAGCGGGGTCGTCTTCACCGAGTCCCATCGTGTGTTCGTTTGCCATGCGGAAGCCGTGGACGTCGTAACGGACTTTGTTCGGCTTCAGATCCTTTTCGGCAAAATCAAGGATCTTGAGGGCAGATCCCTTGCCGCCCGTCGGATAGACGAACAGCATAACGGGAGACGATTTGTTGTATTTCGCGGCAGAATAGATCGAGCAGTAGCCGTCGCCGCCCTCGGTGAGCGTCGGATCGGCAAGCGCGATCGAATCGGGGCAGGAGGGCGCTTTGTCGATCTCGTCACCGGTCGTAAGTCCGCTGTCGGAATCGCGGGAGGCGTTCAGAGCGAGATGTCCGCCGCTGCCGAAGCCGAGCATACAGATCTTGCCCGTGCCGAATTCGTTCGCATAGTGATTGAGGAAACGGACGGCGCGCTGCGCGTCCTTTTCGATGTTCTCGTAAGCGGTCGGCATCAGACGGTATTTGACGATAGAGACGCTGTAACCGCTCTCGTTGAGCTTGAGAGCGACTTTTTCGCCCTCTTCTGTGTTATATCCCTGATAATCGCCGCCCTGATAAAGAACGATCATCGCTTTCGGTGACGGAACGAGGTAGGGAATCAGCGAAGGAACGCCGGTACTTTCATCGTATCCGGGAACCGCTGCGGGATCGTCCCAGAGGAAGATCGCGGGATGCTCTGCAAAGCGGGCGACGGGATCCGCGTTCGCGGGGATCTCGGAGAGCTTGACGGCTTTGACGGGCGCGTCCGTTTCGGGCGCCCATACGGTCGTCACTTCTTCGGTCGGGGTGTCGGTCTTGCTGCCGTCCTTTTTGCCGCAGGAGAAGAGAACGCAGATCGCAAGGAGGCATACGAGGATCAAAAATACTTTTTTCATGTCATTTCCTCCTTAAAACGCGTGATCCTTGAGGAACTGTCCCGACATAGAGGTCCACTTTGAGGCAGTCGGGTATCCTTGCGCAAGTCCTGTGCCGTGGGCATCGCCGTCCATATAGAAGATGTGGACTTCGTATTCGATACCCTGTTTTTCGAGCGCCGCAGCCATGCGCATCGTACATTCGGAAGGCACCGTGCCGTCCTGCGCGTTGCACCACAAAAAGATCGGAGGCGTATCCTTCGTCACGGATTTTTCACCCGAATAGATGTTGATGTACGCGTCGTTGCCGCCCGTGAAATTCGTGCGCGTGCCGGAGTGCGTGATCTTCTTGTCGAGCGAGCAGACCGCGTAGCAGAGAACGCCCGCGTCGGGACGCGCGCTGACCGCGTCGATCTCGTCGGGGACGTATTTCGGGTCGTCGATCTTGAAATCCCAGTGCGTGCACATCATCGTTGCGAGGTGACCGCCCGCGGAGTAGCCCATCACGGCGATCTTTTCGGGATCGATGCCGAAATCGGCTGCGTGATAGCGGATGTATTTGACCGCTCTCGTCGCGTCGGCAAGGATCTCGTGGTAATCGCAGGTCGGATCGGTCGCGCGGGTGCGGTAGTTGACGACGAAGACGGAAATGCCGAGCGCGTGATAGCAGCGCTTGCCGATATCGGACGCCTCGTACTGATTTCCCTCGTTGTTCTTACCGTTGGAGGTCTGCGAGTAACCGCCGCCGGGGAAGACGATGACTGCGCCGCCGGTCGGATTCTGCGCAAGGTAAGGCGTGATGAACAGGTATTTGCCGAGCGCGTTCGCGTCGTCGTACGGGATGTTGTTGTCACCGTACAAACTGATGTGCGGATGCGATTTGTAGGTCTCGTAAGGCGTTGCGGAAGCGTTCACGGACACAAGACCGAACGCGGGCAAGAGCGCCAGAACGAGCGAAAGACATACTGCGATAAAGCGTTTCATAAAAACCTCCGTCATTTATTTTCTTCAATTGTAACACGTTTTTGCGCATTTGGCAAGTATTTGTGTGAAATAAATAAAAAATTCCTGGTTTTTCCTTGACAATTCAACTTTTTGGAGATAAAATGTAAACGGAAGGGTGGAAACACCCAAAAATCGAATAGGAGGATGCCTTTATGAAACGAACACGAAAAGGAGGTCTTAAAATGTTAATGAATAAAAACTTTTTTACAAAGGAAGACAACATTATGAAAAAATTCTTATTACTCGCAACGTTCGTTCTTTTGGCAGCGGCTCTCTTTTCCTGCGCGATGAAGTATACCGGAAATCCAGCAGCAAAAGGGAATGAGAACGAACCCGTAGAAAATCCAATCGAAGAAATTACAACCGAACTCGGTGATAAAAATTCGGCCAATGGATTTTTGATACCGACCGGGTATCCGGCCACGAAGTTTCCTGTGAGATTATCGGGAAACCGTGAGATAAAATTTGACGCTTCTTACCGTGATATTTTGAATCTTCTCAAAACAATGGATGGATTAAAGATATGCGGTTACGGTATAGCAGGTAATTTTCCGTGTATATGCGTTGGATTCAGTGGGGAAGACAGCGGCATTGTTTTGAAAATTGATCCTGTTTACACGCTGATCAATATTAACAATGAATATTGCCCGTCTATTATTGCGGTAGATTCTGCAGAAAAATATGAAGAAGACTTTTCGTCTTGTACCAAAGAAGAGCAGGATAGTCTTTGGAAATGGCTTGAAAACAATGCTGATAGAGTACCAACACGCACCTATGACGAAACCCCCGAATTGGACAGAAAACCGCATACGCCTGAAGAGTTTTATAAGACTTTACAATAAAAGCAAACGTTATCCGTTTTCCCCGCAGGAAATCCCTGCGGGGGAAAAAAACCTGCCATCTTTCTTAATGATACAAAGGGAGACAACATTATGAAAAAATTCTTATTACTCGCAACGTTCGTTCTTTTGGCAGCGGTTCTCTTTTCTTGCGCACTGAAAAAGGGCGACAGCAAGAATGATTCCGCCGCTTCCGGTGAAACGACGAAAAGCATTGGGACCGACGAGATCACGACCGTCGGTGTCACGACCGAAATGGTCACGAACGAAATGGTCACGACCGCAGCGGTCACGACCGAAGCGGTCACGACGGCAGCAAGGATATACATTGATATCAACGAAGTTGGCTCGGTGAACATTGATAGTATGAAATTGACGCTGACGAAAGGGATGACCGTTAAGGACGTATACGTCGCTATGAAGTCGGCTGGCGCCGAAAATTTGCCGTGTATGTATTTTTCTTCATCCAAAAATGGTCCCTTTTTTGTCTTCCGGCTTGACGACGGACTTTCGTTTCAAATGGCAGTGCGCATAGCAGGCAGTGATGTTTATTATCCCGAGGCTTGGAGTATCAATAACGATTGGACGTGGACGAACGTATCGGCTGAGAAAGCGAAATATGAACAAGTATGGGAACGTTTTGAACACTACGCGTACGTAACTTCTTCCGAACAACCGACACAGTCGACGGGAACTGTCGAGATCGTTGACGGCATACCGACGGTTTTGCCAAACGGCAACGCGTTTGACGTAAAATTGTGTGTCGATTTTGAAGATTCTTCTGCGTACACGCTTTCCGGTAAGAGCTTTGAAGCAAAATCTTTCCGTTGGAACGCAAGCGGCATCAGAGGAAAGGGAATTGCGATCGGACTTGCTGACGAAAAAAACGATAACCGTCGCGCAGAGGTGCAGGTCGCACCCGCGCAGCCGATCGAAATCGGCGGATGCTCGGGCATCCTCTTCTGGGTTGATTTTTCGGGTACCGATGTCAACAACGAAAAAAACGGCGTCTGCGCATCCGTTTCAATGAACGGAAACGACTATCGGACGAGCAAAAACAGCAACGGTTCCGTCGGATACTTTCTGCTGGACGGCAAATGGATCGAGACCAAGAACGTCAATGCCTGCCGTTTGGAGCTTCCGCATCAGTATAAGGGTTGGGTCTACGTCCCCGCGTCCTCTTATCAGGATACGAGGGATATGAGCGAAATCGTCGATCAGAATGGCAATTTCAAAGAGCTCAGCGCGCAGAGTCTGCGGCTCTATACCGATTATTACAATATGGAAAAGACGGCGGAGATCATTTTCGATGAAATTCTGTTCGTGAAAGCAAAATAAACGTAAAGTGCAATCCCCGCAGGGAAATTTCCCGTATCGAAGGAAAAAATCCCTGCGGGGTTTTTTTGCGCAAAATATGCAAAGGACGGAAAAAGCCGCGCGCGCTTGACTTTTGTGAAAAACGTGCTATAATGAAAGGAGTATATTTCAAGGAGGAAAATTATGGCTTTTTTTCAGATGAATTATCATTCGGACGCCTTGAAAATGGGCGTGTCCGTCAACGTCGTTCTGCCCGAAAACGCGAAATCCCTGATCGGTATGGGCGGCAGCGGTGTCAAAGAGTATAAAACCCTGTACCTTCTGCACGGTCTTTCCGACGACGAGACGATTTGGGAGCGCCGCACCTCCATTGAGCGTTACGCCGCAGAGCGCGGCATCGCCGTCGTGATGCCTTCGGTCGGCAGAAGCTGGTACACCGACACCGCTTACGGCGCAAAATACTTCACCTTCGTGACCGAAGAGCTTCCGCGCGTCTGCCGCAATTACTTCAGAGGTATGTCCGACAAGCGCGAGGATAACTATATCGCGGGTCTTTCGATGGGCGGCTACGGCGCCGTCAAGGCGGCGCTGACATTCCCCGAAAAATACGCGGGCGCGGCGTCGCTCTCCGGCGCATTCAACATCGCAGACGTCGAGCGAAACGTAACGGACGAGATGCGCGGCATCTTCGGCTTCGATCTCAAAAGTATGACCGAACTTGAAAACACGCCGCACAACGTCCACGAGCTCGCAAGACGCCTTGCCGCTGCGGGCAAAGAGGCGCCGAAACTCTTTATCTGGTGCGGCACCGAGGACGGACTGCTCAAATCCAACAGAGATTTTGTAAACACGCTCGATAATCTCCATATCGCAAAGCGGTATGAGGAATCCGAGGGAAATCATTCGTGGCGCTGGTGGGATCTGCACGTCACGGACGCGATCGACTATTTGATGAAAGAATAAAGAACAAAGAAAGGAAAAAAACATGGCAAAAAAACAGTTTAAGACAGAATCCAAAAAAATGCTCGATATGATGATCAACTCGATCTACACGCATAAAGAGATCTTCCTGCGCGAACTCATCTCCAACGCGAGCGACGCGATCGACAAGAGAAGATTCAAGGCGTTGACCGACGTGTCCGTCGGCGACGACGACTATAAGATCGTCATCGAGCGCGATAAAGAAAAGAGAACGCTCACGATCCGCGACAACGGCTGCGGTATGACCGACAAGGAGCTTGAAAACAACCTCGGCACGATCGCGAAGAGCGGCTCCGGCGAATTCAAGGAAAATATCGAAGAGCCCGAAGACATCAGCGTCATCGGTCAGTTCGGCGTCGGCTTCTATCCCGCCTTTATGGTCAGTGACAAGATCACGGTGAAGTCGAGAGCCATCGGCGCCGAAAACGCGTTCGTCTGGGAATCCGAGGGCGCGGACGGCTATACGATCGGCGTTTCGGACTACGATAAGATCGGCACCGAGATCGTTCTGCACATCAAGGACGACACGGAAAACGAAAAATACGGCGATTTTCTCGAGGAATACAGGATCCGCGAGCTGATCCGCAAATATTCCGATTATATCCGTTATCCGATCGTCACCGAAACCGAGGAAGAAAAGATCAAAGAGGGAACGGGCGAGGACGGCAAGGATCCCGAATACGAAACCGTCAAAGAAATGACGACGCTCAACAGCATGGTTCCTCTTTGGCACAAGAAACCCGCGGACGTCACGAAGGAACAGTACGAGCAGTTCTACACCGAAAAATTCTTCGATTACAGAGGGATCGCGAAGACGATCCACTTCTCGACGGAGGGAACGGTTTCCTACGAAGCGCTTCTTTTCGTCCCGAAAAAAGCACCCTACGACTATTACACCAAGAATTTTGAAAAGGGACTGCAGCTTCATTCCTGCGGCGTGATGATCACCGACAAGTGCAAGGAATTATTGCCCGACTATTTCGGATTCGTCAAGGGAATGGTCGATACGTCCGATATCAGCCTCAATATCTCGAGAGAAACGCTGCAGGCGGATCATCAGATCACGGCGATCGCGAAGAACGTCGAAAAGAAGATCAAAACGGAGCTTGCGAATATGATCGCCTCCGACAGAGAGGGCTACGAAGCGTTCTTCAAGGAATTCGGTCTGCAAATCAAGTACGGCGTTTACGCCGATTACGGTATGCACAAGGAGCAATTAAAGGATCTTCTGATGTTCACGTCCTCCAAAGAGAAGAAGTACGTGACGCTCAAGGAATATACCGACGCGATGCCAAAGGAGCAGAAAAAGATCTACTACGCGTGCGCCGAGACTGCGGACGCTGCGGCACTTCTGCCGCAGACCGAGGCGGTCACGGCGAAGGGCTACGAAGTCCTTCTTCTGACCGACGACGTGGACGAGTTCGCTCTGCAGGCGCTTGAAAAGTACGCCGACAAGGAATTCGCGAACGTTTCGGGCGAAAATATCGACCTTGCGACCGAGGAAGAGAAGAAGGCGCAGGATCAGTACAATGAAGAAAACAAGGATCTGCGCGCGTTCCTCAAGGACGCGATCAAGGACGTGTCGGACGTGAAGTTCGTCAATACGCTCGCAAATCATCCCGTTTGCTTGTCGAGCGAAGGCGGCATCTCGACCGAAATGGAAAAGGTTCTGAGCGCGATGCCCGGTGCCGAGGAGAATTTCGCGCCGAAAGCGAAGACCGTTCTCGAGATCAATATGGAGCATCCTCTCTGCGAGAAGCTGAAAGCGCTCTATGAGAGCGACAAGGACGAGCTGAAAAACTGCGCGGAGATCCTGTACGCGCAGGCGCGTCTGATCTGCGGACTTCCTATCGCGGATCCCGCGCACGTCAGCGCCCTCGTCTGCGGGTTGATGAAATAAAATCGCGGATTCGCGGGTGACGTGACGGATGAGG
>JAZLHQ010000171.1:0-6658 GCA_045616925.1 Eubacteriales bacterium
TCGTTTACGTGCGCTTGATGGAAGGAACGCTCAGAACGGGCGATCACATCCGTATGATGAACACGGGCGCCGAATTCGAGGTCTTCGAGGTCGGCACGATGAACGCCTTTGGACTCTCGCCCCGCGAAAGTCTTTCGGCGGGCGAGGTCGGTTATCTGACGGCGAGCATCAAGAACGTCGCCGACACCCGCGTCGGCGATACCGTCACGCTCGTCGATAATCCGACAAGCAAGCCGCTCCCCGGCTTCAAGGAAGCGCTTTCGATGGTCTTTTCGGGTATTTACCCGGCGGACGGCTCCCGATATGGGGATCTGCGCGACGCGCTTGAAAAACTGAAGCTCAACGACGCCGCCCTCCATTTTGAGCCCGAAACGTCGGCGGCTCTCGGCTTCGGCTTCCGCTGCGGATTTCTGGGACTTCTGCACATGGAGATCATCGAAGAGCGCATCGAGCGCGAATTCAACCTCGACATCATCACGACGGCGCCGAGCGTAATCTACCGCGTGACGAAGCACTCGGGAGAGGTCACGATGGTCGATAATCCCTCGAAATTCCCGGCTCCCGACGAGATCGAACTCGCGGAAGAGCCGATCATCAACGCGAGCATCATCGTTCCGACGGACTTCGTCGGCGGCATCATGGAGATCTGTCAGGATCGCCGCGGCGTCTTCAAGGATATGAAATACATCGACAAAACGCGCGTCGAACTGCACTACGATATGCCGCTCAACGAGATCATTTACGACTTCTTCGATACGCTCAAGAGCCGCAGCCGCGGCTACGCCTCGCTCGATTACGAGCTCGCGGGCTATCAGCAGAGCAAACTCCAGAAGCTCGATATCCTTCTGAACGGCGAGGTCGTCGACGCGCTCGCGTTCATCGTGCACGAAAGCAAGGCTTATTCCCGCGCAAGACGGATCTGCGAAAAGCTGCGCGACAACATTTCCCGCCAGCTCTTCGAGATCCCGATCCAGGCGGCGACGGGCGGCAGGATCATCGCCCGCGAGACGGTCAAGGCGTTCCGCAAAGACGTGCTCGCAAAGTGCTACGGCGGCGACGTCACGCGTAAGAAGAAACTGCTCGAAAAGCAGAAAGAGGGCAAAAAGAAGATGCGCAAGCTCGGCAGCGTCGAAGTGACGCCCGAAGCGTTCATGGCGGTCCTCAAGCTCGACGACGAAGAATAATGAAAGCAAAAACGACCGGACTTTACGTCCATATCCCGTTCTGCAGAAGCAAATGCGCCTACTGCGATTTCTATTCGCTCGCGGGCAAAACGGATCGGGACAGGTACGTGAACGCACTCGAAAAACATCTTGAAATTTTGTCGGCGGATTTCGCCGGCAAAATTTTTGACAGCGTTTATATCGGCGGGGGCACGCCGACGACGCTCGAGCCTCTTCAGCTCGAGAAACTGCTTTCGGCGATCGCAAGATCCTTCGCGATCGAAGAGAACGGCGAATTTACCGTCGAAGCCAATCCGAAAACGCTGACGAAAGACAATTTGTCCGTTCTGAAAGAACACGGCGTCAACCGTCTGAGCATCGGGCTGCAGAGCGCGAACGAAAACGAACTCCGCGCCCTCGGCAGGACGCATACGTTCGCCGATTTTACCGAAAGCTTCGAACTTGCGCGGCGCGCGGGATTTGACAATATCAGCGCGGATCTGATGTACGGGATCCCGCACGAAACGAAGGACAGTCTTGCGTACTCGATCGACGCGCTGACTTCGCTCGATCCCGAGCATATTTCACTCTACGGACTCAAAATCGAAGAAAACACCCCGTTTTTCCGTATGAAGGACTGCCTCGATCTTCCCGACGACGATTATTTCTGCGAAATGTACCTGTCGTCCGTCGAGAAACTCGCTCAAAAGGGGTACGTGCGCTACGAGATCAGCAATTTTTCAAAGCCGGGCAGGGAATCGAGACACAATCTGCGCTACTGGAATATGGAGGATTACCTCGGCGTCGGCCCCGCCGCGCACTCATTCGTCGAAAGCAGGAGGTATTCGTATTTCCGCGACGTCGCCGGTTATATCGAAGCCGTCGAAAACGGCGCCGAGCCGCCGCACGACGAGGACGTTATTTTGACCGAAAAAGATCTTTTCAACGAAAAGATCATGCTCGGTATGCGCCTTGAAAAAGGAATCGATCCCGAAAGCGCCGGACGTCTTGACCGCGAAAAGATCCTTGCGTACCGGAAGAGCGGACATCTGATTTTCGACGAAAAAGGGCTCCGTTTTACGAGCGAAGGCTTTCTCGTCAGCAATTATATTCTCTCCGATCTCATAGATTTCTGAAGAAACAGTCGCTTATTTTCATCTTCGGCATACAATGGAATTGACGAATTGCTTTCGTCAATTTGAATGGGAGATGATAATATGCCCGAAACGAAAATTTTCCAGCGCGATAACTGCCAGACGGGTAAGCGCGAGAACGCGGCGATCGACACCTATCGGATCCTCGACAGCTGCAAGGATAAAGACTGCTACGAGGAAGTGCGCGTGCTCTTGACGGATTTCGGTCAGGAAATGCTTGAAAAATGCGGGAGTGTCAAAGTGACCGACACGAAGGTGCTTTGGTGCGATATTTTCTCGGAGCCGATCCGCTTCAATAACGGTTTTTATCAGATCACGATCCGCTTTTTTGTCAAGCTGACGCTTGAACTCTGCATTTGCGGCAAACCGCAGATCGTCGAAGGGCTCGCCGTCACGGAGAAAAAAGTCGTTCTGTTCGGCGGACAGGGGAACGTATCCGTTTTCCGCAGCGTCGGCGACCGGAAGGACACCTGCTCGGGAAAAGCCGAAACGATCAGCACCGAAAAGCCCGTGATCGTCGTCGAAACGGTCGATCCGATCGCGCTTTCGGTTCACGTGCGCGACTGCGGCTGCCCCTGCAACTGTTTCTGCTCGTCCGAAGAGATCCCCGCGTGCGTGATGGAGCACCTGCAGGGCGCACTCTCGGATGCCGTCGGAATGGGCGGCAAGATTCTGACCGTCTCGCTCGGATTTTTCTCCGTCGTGCGCGTCGAGCGCCCTTCGCAGATGATCGTCACGGCGACCGAATACGCCGTTCCCGACAAGATCTGCGACAAGCCCTTTGAAGACGATCCCTGCGCGATTTTTGCCCGCATGAGTTTTCCCGTCTCGGAATTCACGAACTGCGGCGTGCCCGATCCGTGCAGATGCACGGACTCCTGCTGCCGGCAGGAATCCGGCGCAAGCGGCTGCGCGTGCGGCTCGTAAAGGATAAAATGCGGCGATTTTTTCGCCAAGCGGACGTGCAGAATAAAAGAAATGGTAAAAAAGTAAAAAATATTTCAAAAAACTATTGCAATTTGCAAAAGAATGTGCTATACTCCCAATAGTATTTTAGAAGATGAAAGGAAGAGCGTGCGAAACGCTCTTCTCTTTTTGTGAAAGACGCAAAGGAGTGTTTGATTTGGCAAAATCATCCGAAAACACGGCGGGAACCGTCAGAAAACTGCTTGAGCCGATGATCGGCGAAATGGGCTATTCCGTCTGGGACGTCGAATACGTCAAGGAAGGCACGCGCTGGATCCTCAGGATCACGATCGACTCCGATAAGGAGGGCGGCATCGACATCGACGACTGCGAAAAAGTCCACCGCGCGATCGATCCCGTGCTCGACGAAGCGGACCCGATCGAAAACGCGTATTATCTCGAGGTCTCCTCTCCGGGGATCGAGAGGGAATTGAGACTGCCCGAACATTTCATAGCGTGCAGAGGACAGAACGTCTGCCTCAAGCTTTTCAGACCGCAGGACGGGATGAAAGAGTTCGTCGGCGCGCTCGACTGCGACGACAAGGCGGAGATCCTGAAGATCACGAACGACGCGGGTACGTTCGAGATCCCGAAGAGCGCCGTTTCCCGCGCACACGTCGTCTTCACGTTTGAAGACTTGTCCGAAAACTGAACCGAATCGAAAGAACGGAAAGGAATATAAAAATGAACAGCGAATTTTTTGAAGCTCTTGAAGCCCTCGAAAAAGAAAAAGGAATCCCCGTAGAGTATATGTACGAGCGCGTCGAGGCGGCTCTCGTCAGCGCATATAAGCGTGAACTCAACTGTGCGAACGGCAATATCCGCGTACACATCGACCCCGTCAAGAAGAACGTCAAGGTCTATCAGCAGAAGACCGTCGTCGAGACCGTCGAGGACGATACCTGCCAGATCTCTCTTGCGGACGCGAAGAAGATTGCGAAGAAATACAATCTCGATTCCATCGTCGAATTCGAGATCAATACGAAGAATTTCCGCAGAACCGCGGCGCAGACCGCGAAGCAGGTCATCATCCAGAGCATCCGTGAAGCGGAGCGCGGCATGATGATCAAGGAATACGAAAACAAGAAGGAAGAGGTCATCTCCGCCGTCGTTCAGCGCGTCGATCCCGTTACGGGCAATATCGTCGTCGATACCGGCACGAGCATGGCGACTCTCATCAAATCCGAGCAGATCCCCGGCGAGACCTTCGAAGTCGGCGAGCATATCAAGGTGTTCGTCATGGAAGTCAGCAAGGAAAGCCTCAAGGGCCCGCTCGTAACGCTTTCCCGCGTCCATCCCCACATGGTCAAGCGCCTCTTCGAGCTTGACGTGCCCGAGATCCAGGACGGCACGGTCATCATCAAGTCCCTTGCGCGTGAAGCGGGAACGAGAACGAAAATGGCCGTTATGTCGAGAGACGAGAGCGTCGATCCCGTCGGCGCGTGCATCGGCAACAGAGGAATGCGTATCAACGCGATCGTCGACGAACTGAAGGGCGAGAAGATCGACATCGTCCACTTCAGCGAAGACCCCGAGCAGTTCATCGCCGAGGCGCTCGCGCCCGCGACCGTCAAGCAGGTCATTATGGACGGCGAACGCTCCTGCAAAGCGATCGTTGACAACGATCAGTTGTCTCTCGCGATCGGTAAAGAGGGTCAGAACGCCCGCCTCGCCGTCAAGCTGACCGGCTATAAGATCGATATCAAAACGTCCGTCTGATACGGGGGAATTCATTTGGCAACGGAAAAAACGAAAAAAATCCCCATGCGCAAATGTATGGGTTGTATGCAGTCCTTCCCGAAAAAGGATCTGATCAGGATCCTGAGAGAGCCGGACGGAAACGTCTGCCTTGATTTCAAGGGAAAAAAATCGGGAAGAGGCGCGTATATCTGTCCGAACGCCGCGTGCCTCAAAAAGGCGCAGAAATCCGGCAGGATCGCGAAGAATCTCGAATGCGAGATCCCCGAGAGCGTATACGGTCAGCTGGAAGGAGAGATCCTTGCAGGTGAATGAAAAGAATATGCGCGCGCTCCGTCAGATCGGGATGTGCAGGCGCGCGGGAGCGATCGTCTTCGGAACGAATATGACGGTGGAAGCGATCCGCTCGCCGTCGAAGCCCGCACTCGTGCTTTATACCGCGGACGCGTCGGACAATACGAAAAAGAAACTGGCGGACGCTTGTGCTTACCACCGCGTGAAGATCTTTGAACTCGACGAAGAGATCGGCGGGGAAACGCTTGCGAAAGCGATCGGGAAAACGGGAAGCGTTTCGTGCGTGGCGATCACGAACGAAGGGCTCGCCGGAACGGTCGTCAGTCCGGGACAGGTCAACAACGCAGAGATAAGAGAGAATGCGGATAGTACCGCAGGAGGTGCAACGATATGATACAGGCAGGAAAATATAAGGTAACGAATCTGGCAAGCGACCTCGGTATCAAGCCGAAGGACGTGATCGAAAAGCTTGTCGGCTGCGGTTTCCCTGCGCGCAGCACGTCCTCCGCGCTCACGGAAGACGAATTCGCGGCGGTGATGTCCAAGGTCACGGCGGATGCGCAGATCGTTGATATCAACGGATATATCGACGGAAAGAGCGTACTTCCCGTGGAATTCGTGCCGAAAACGCCGAAGCCCGCTCCCGCGAAGGAAGAGGAAAAGGCACCCGTAAAGGACTCAGCGAAGCCGAAAGAAGCGGAGAAAACGCCCGCAAAGACCGATTCCGGCAAGCAGGACAAGACGCCCGCACAGCAGAATCAGCCGAAGAAGCAGGAAAAGCAGGATAAGGCGCCCGCGCAGCAGAATCAGCCGAAGCGCAATCCGCAGATCACGCAGTCGAAGAACAAGCAGGAAAGCGACAGATTTGCGAACGTCAACCCGCTTGAAAAGGCGAAGACCGAGCAGAAGAAAGAGAATAAGCCGCAGAAGGAGCGCACCGGCGCGCAGATCCTCAAGACGAAGCCGACCGAGGAAAAGAGCGGCATCACCGTCGAGGGCGGCAGCAGCCGCATCGCCGGCACGAAGGTCGTCGATACCCGTTCTTCGAGCGTCGACCTCTCCAAATACGACGAAAAACTCGATAAATTCGAGGCGGAAGCCCGCGTCAAGGGCGACAATAACCGTCAGAAGCTCAAAAAGCAGAACGGCAAGCCCGATCAGCGCGAAGGACAGGGCAAGAATACCCCGATGGGCTATCAGGGCTCGAAGAAGAACAAGGGCAAGGACAATCAGAAGCACGCGCCCGTCAAGCAGCAGCTTTCCGTCACGATCCCCGACGAGATCTCGGTCGGCGAGCTCGCGTCCCGCCTGAAGGTCACGGCGGCATCCGTCATCAAGCAGATGTTCATGCTCGGCACGATGGCGACCGTCAACCAGCTGATC
>JAZLHQ010000172.1:0-4586 GCA_045616925.1 Eubacteriales bacterium
CCGGGCGGGAACCACCAGCCCCCCGAAGACCCGCCCCGCCCTGCCGAAGTTTTTATCGCTCGACGAGTCGATCGCCCTGCTCGACGCGGACGAATCGGACACGGAATCGAAGAGCCGCGCGCGCGATTACTGTATGATCACGCTGTTTCTCAACTGCGGGATGCGTTTGTCGGAGCTTTGCGGGATCAATCTCGTCGATATCGACCCGAAACTGCGCTCGCTGCGCGTAATCGGTAAAGGCAGCAAGGAGCGCATCATTTATCTCAACGACGCCTGCAAAGCGTCGATCGAAAGCTATCTCGCCGTCCGTTCGGGCATGGAGATCAAGGAAAAGAACGCCCTCTTCGTAAGCTCGCGCGGGGTGCGGATCAGCAACCGCACGGTCGAATACACGATCGACAAGTACCTTGACCGCGCGGGGCTCGGCTACCGTCATTTGTCCGTCCATAAGCTCCGCCACACGGCGGCGACGCTGATGTATCAGGAGGGCGGCGTCGACGTGCGCGTGCTCAAGGATATCCTCGGGCACGAAAGCCTCAACACGACGCAGATCTACACCCACGTCAGCAATCAGCAGATGGAAGAAGCGATGCAGAAAAACCCGCTTTCGAAAGAAAAGAAGAGCAAATAACAACCAAAAAATCCGCCTTCCGGCGGATTTTTTGTTATTCAAACAAGTGCTTTTCGGCTTCCCTGTTCGCTTCGATCTCTTTTTCCATTTCGAGCTTATAGGAATTCTTGTAATAGCCCTGCTTGTCTTTGTAAAGAAAGAGCTTGCCGTTGTCCATCATATAGATCTTGTCGGCTTTTTCCGCAATCGACATATCGTGCGTGACCATCACCATCGTCATTCCGAGCATTTTCTGCGTTTCAAGCAGAAGATTCAGCACCTCGTTCGCGTTGACGCGGTCGAGATTTCCCGTCGGCTCGGCGGCAAAAAGGATCTGCGGGCGGTTGATGAGGGCGCGCGCGATCGCGACTCTCTGCTGCTGACCGCCCGACAACTCGCTCGGCAGATGCCCGAGGCGGTTGCCGATCTTCAGGGTCAGAACGAGCTTTTTGAGGTGCTCCTGATAGGAGGACTGCGGCTTTTCGCACATCAGTGTCGGCACGAGGATGTTCTCAAGCGCCGTGAACTGCGGGATCAGATTGTGCTGCTGAAAGATCATTCCGAGGAAATTGCCGCGGAATTTGCTGAGTTCGTCGGCAGAAAGTTCGGTGATGTCGATCGAGCGGATCGTCACTTTTCCGGCGTTCGGGCGGTCAAGGCCTGCGAGAATATGCAGAAGCGTCGATTTGCCGGAGCCGGAGGCGCCGATGATCGCCAGAAACTCGCCGTCCTCGACGGACAAAGAGACGTGATCGACCGCCGTGACGGTCGTATCGTACTGTTTATACTGCCTGACGACGTTCTCGGCTGTCAGAATCGGTTTCATACTTGACTTTCCTCCTTTTCGGTTACTTCGGTTTCATACGGCGTTTCGTTGATGCCGGTGAAGATCGCGGGCGCTTTTTTGAAATAGTAAGCGTACGCTGAAAATACGGAGCCGAGCGCGCAGAGCGTATTGACGGCAAGTCCGATGAGAAGCGGCAAAACCGGGATAAAGAACGGGAAACGCTCCGCCTGCTCAAGCGGAAGAAGTCCCTGCCCGACCGGCGTATTGAAGAATTTCTGCAGTAAAATGGACAAAAGAAGCGCAAAAACGAGGTAAAGTCCGTCCGACCACAAGGTCACGGTCAGCGCTTCGATCCCGCGCATTTTTTTCAGATGCGAAAGATCCGCGCCGAGGGAAAACCAGATATCGAATTCCTTTTTGCGTTTGAGATAGAAAAGCGTCTCCGACAAAAACCAGATCATGACGAGCGCGAAAAGAAGGACCGCCGAGACGTAAACGCACACCTGTTTTACGCTCTTGCTTTCCTCGATCCGCTCGTTCATTTCGGCGAGCAGATCCTTGACGCTCATCGACGCGTCAAAGTCGGCAAAGGCGCGCAGATAATTCTCGATCTGCTTCTTTTCATCTGCCGATACGCCGTTTTCAAGGTAGAGATACACGTCCGAATATACGGGCGCGGATCCGGTGATATGCCCGTAAAGCGAGTTGTTCATATAGACGGAAAACGTCTCGTCCGACGTGATGCCCGAGAGGACCGCACCGACGGTAAACTCCTCGTAGACGTAGTCGTAAGCCTCGAAATACTGCCCGAGCGCCTTATTCGCGTTCGTTGCGATGAGTGAGGGCAATTTGCCCTTTTCGGTGTAGGAAACGGCGATTTTTACGCGGTCTCCGACAGCAAACGAGAGTTCCTCACCGTTTTTCACGCTCGAGGATACGGCGATCGTGCGGTCATTTTCGAGGACGTCGGACAAACTTCCTTCGATCTTCGCGGAAGAACCCTCAAGTTCTTTCGCGACCGTTTCGTCGAGAGATTCGAACGTACAGTTGGCGAGTGCGGTTTCGCTTGCGTTCACGCGGCAGCCGACGCCCTTTCTGACGCTTTCCGACTTAACAAGCAGATGCGAATTGAGATCGAGCGCAAAGACGCCCGCCGATTTGCGGATCTTCGTCAGTTTCGCGATATTTTCATAAAAATCCGCCTCGTATTCGGCTTTGAATCCCGTTCCCGTATTGACGAGGACGGTCTTCTTCGGAATGATCTTGTCGGGATCGTCGGGATCCTCCTCTTCGAGTTTGATCTCGGTCGGCGTTTGCTCGTTTTCAAAAGTCAGTAAAAACTGCGCGCGCTCCTGCATTCTTGCCTTCTGATAGTAAGAAACGTACACGCCGAGGGCGTTGAAGACGAGCAGAAACGCAAGAACTGCCGCAAACAGGCGGAAATAATGCTTTCTGAAGCGTTTGAACGTCAAAACGGTCGTATCACGCGGGTAGAAATAATCCTCGATCTCCGCGCTTTCTCTCGGGCTTGTGATGAGGTCCGCGTTGTCGGCGGCGGTGATGAGTCTCACCGGCGTTTCGGTGCTGACTTTTCTGAAGATCTGCACGCAGGCGAAAAGCGACGGCAGAAGCGTCAGAAGAAACGAAAGCGGGATCGACGCAAAGCAGAAGACGTATTTCCCACCGCCCGCAAGCGCTATCAGAAGTGCCGAAAGATTGCCCGTCAGCACCGCCGGCAGGATCGCAAACAGACAAAGCAGACAGATCTCCGCCGCGCTGCTGCCGAACAGGCGCCAAAATCCCGCGCCGCAAGAGGCGTAAATGCCGTAAGTAAACTTGAAATGCCCCGAAAGATACGAGAGCAGAAGGCGCATCAGAAGCCACATTCCGACAATAAAGGCGCCGGAGATGAGGATCGTTCCGAGAAGACTTCTTATACTTCTTCCCTCCTGCTGATAGCGCGGGGACAGAATTTCCGTGAAATCGCCTCCCGATTCGATCTCGGAATAATACGCGGCTTTGAAGAGCCGGTAGGAACCGCGGACGCTCATATTCTCCCCCGTGAAAAGGATCTGCACGTCGTAGCGGCGGAAGGACGAGCCCGCAGGCGCGTATTTCTCGGCGGAAACGATCTTGAAATATCGGTCGTCCTCCGGGATCTTACGCTCCGCGTTGATGATATAGTAGCACTGCGTATCGTTGAGATCGCGCAGATCGAGATGATAAGGATAAAGCTCCGCCGAGGCCTCCGCCTGCACGCTCCTGCTGCCCTTCGAGAGCGTCAGAAAACTGACGAAAAGCGTTTCAAACAGAAAGATCGCCGCGAATAGTACGGCAAAGCGCGAAAAAGAAAACCGCATGCTTTTGAACGCGGCGGAAAAATCCCCACCGACCGTTTTGTACCACGGCGCGTGCGGATAGATGATCTTTTCCTTTTTTTCCCGTTTCGGATACGGCATGATTGCCTCCGTTATCATTCGTTTGCTCTCATTATAGCAGGAATTGACGATTTGTCAAGGAAATACACATAAATATCACAAAACTATTGACAAATATCGACACCGAGTGTATAATGGCATAAGATTCTGTAATAATATACGCGATGGAGACGAATATGAAAACCTGTACGCTGGCAAAGCCCGGTACGATCGAGGGCGACGGCATTTACTATACGAAAGACACGGCAGACACCGCTCTCTATCTCAAAAAAGTACTGACCGAGGATCCCGAAACGAACGTACATATCTACGGCGGTGACGGCAGCGTCTTCGACGCCGTCAACGGCATTATGGCGGCGGGTGCGGGAGATTCTGCAACGCTGACGATCACGCCCCACGGTACCGGCAACGATTTCGTGCGCAATTTCGAGGACGAGGAGTTCCATCGAGTCGATCTCATCCGCGTCAACGACGTCTACTGCGCCAACATCGTCAACATCGGCTTCGACTGCGACGTCGTCGTCGCTGCCAACAAGGTCAAAAACAAGCCTTTGATCGGCGGAAAGATGAGTTACGTAACGGGCGTCGCGATGACGCTTTTCAAGAAATTCGGCAAGCATTTTGACGTAAATCTGACGCTTGCGAACGGCGAGAAGGAAGAAATTTCCGGCGATCACCTTCTCTGCTTCGCCGCAAACGGTCAGTATTACGGCGGCGGTTTCCACAGCGCGTCCGCCGCGGACCTGCAGGA
>JAZLHQ010000173.1:0-5880 GCA_045616925.1 Eubacteriales bacterium
ACACGATTTTATCGCGTCGGCACTCGATAAAGGAGCAGTCCTCGTGATCGCCGAACGGATCCCCGATAACTGCGGGGACCGTCGGGACAGGATCATCGTCGTCGAAAACGCCGTCAAGGCGCTCGGCACGATCGCCGCAAATTACAAGGCACAGTACGCGTCGTCCGTTCTGACGGTCGCGGTCACCGGCAGCGTCGGCAAAACGACGACGAAGGAAATGATCGCTTCCGTTTTGTCGGAGCAGTACAAAACGCTCAAGACCGAAGCCAACCACAACAACCACCTCGGTATGCCGATGACCGTTCTCGAACTCAACGAGACGTACAAAGCGGCGGTGCTTGAAATGGGAATGAGCGGATTCGGCGAGATCACGTATCTCTCGACGATCGGCAGACCCGATATCGCCGTCATTACGAACATCGGTACTTCTCATATCGAAAAACTCGGCAGCAGAGAGGGTATCCGCAACGCGAAAATGGAGATCGTCAACGGAATGCCCGCCAACGGCAAGCTGATCCTCAACGGCGACGAGCCGCTGCTTGCGGGCATCGACGGCGCCTACTACGTCTCTCTCACCAATCCGGACGCCTACGCGTACGTATCGAGGATCGAAAGCGGCGAAAACGGAACCGCGTTCGATCTGACGATCGAAGGCGAGCGCATCGAAAGCATCGTCATCCCCGTCCTCGGCGTGCACAACGTTCTCGACGCTGCCTACGCCTACGTCGTCGGAAAACTCGCGGGCGTCGGCGAATTTGCGATCCGCCGCGGACTCAAGGGCTTTGAAAACGTCGGAATGCGGCAGAAGCTGAACAAAGTCGGCGAAAGACTTTTCATCGAGGACTGCTACAACGCGTCTCCCGAATCGATGGAAGCGTCTCTCTGGCTTCTCAGTCAGATCAAGAGGGAAAGACCGGGGGTCGCCGTTCTCGGCGAGATGCGCGAACTCGGCAATTATTCGCAGGAAGGGCACTTCCGCGTCGGAAGCGCCGTCGCAAGATACGGCGTCGACCTCCTCTACACCTTCGGCAAGGAGGCGCTCTGGATCGCGCAGGGCGCGATCTGCGCGGGAATGGATCCCGAAAAGATCGTTTCGGTCGAGGATCTTTCGGATTACGAAGGACTCGCCGGCAGGATCGAAGCCGAAGCTCCCGAAAACGGAGTCGTACTATTCAAAGCAAGCCGCGCGATCGCGCTTGAAAACGTTGTGAATATTCTGAAGGACCGGAAAAAATCATGAAAGATATGCTTTTTTACTTTATTTCGACCGCCGTTCTGACTTTCGTTCTGACGGTCGTCTTCTCGAGAATCCTCATTCCGATCCTCAAGAGCCACAAAATGGGTCAGAAGATCCTTGACATCGGACCGAGATGGCACAAGAGCAAGGAGGGAACGCCCACGATGGGCGGTCTTGCCTTCATCGCGGCGAGCCTCATCACCTTCGTCGGCGTGCTCGTTTACGCGACGATCAAGGGTCAGTTCGCAAAATCCCCGAAGCTGATCATCTGCGTACTGTTCGCCTTCGCAAACGGACTCATCGGCTTCATCGACGATTACGCGAAATTCTTCAAAAAACAGAATCAAGGTCTCAAGGCAGGGCAGAAATACCTCTTGCAGCTTCTGGCGGCGGGACTCTTCCTTCTGACGCTCAAGCTGTTCGGCGCTTTGAATACGGGACTTTATATCCCGTTCGTCGATAAGACGATCGAACTCGGATGGTTCTATTACGTCGTCGCGCTCCTGCTTATCACGGGCATCGTCAACAGTGTGAACCTGACGGACGGCATCGACGGACTCGCTTCGTCCGTGACCTTCGTCGTCGGCGCGTTCTTCGCGGTCGCGGCGTTCAAATTCACGGGCTATATCACGGTCACGATCGTATCGGGTCTCGTCGTCGGTTCGACGCTCGGCTTCCTCGTCTATAACTTCCACCCCGCAAAGGTGTTTATGGGCGACACCGGCTCGCTCTTCCTCGGCGGTCTCGTCGTCGCGATGGCTTATCTGATCGACAACCCGCTGATCCTGATCCCCGTCGGCATCGTTTATATCTGCGAAAGCCTCTCGGACATCATTCAGGTCGCGTATTTCAAAATCACCCACGGCAAGCGCTTCTTCAAGATGGCGCCGATCCACCACCATTTCGAGAAATGCGGCTGGAGCGAAAACAAGATCGTCGCGATCTTCTCGCTCGTCACGCTCGCGTTCTGCGTGCTCGCTTATTTCGGCGTCAAAGTCAACTGATCATTATTTTTACGAACGGGTAATTCACTATGGACGAAAGCAAGAACACGAAAAATACTTCCGCGTCTTCGGCTCCCCGTCCCCAAACGGGGCGGCTGAACAAGCTGCTCTATCACGTCACGGGCTCCGGCAGGATCGATATGGGAATGCTCGCGATCGTGCTCTTTTTCGTCTTCTGCGGTCTGATCACCGTATTCTCGGCAAGTTACGCGTACGCGTTCTCCAGTATGCAGGACAGCGCGTATTTCTTCCGCAGACAGCTTGTGTTCGCGCTCGCCGGGATCTTACTGATGTTTCTGATCTCCTTCATTCCCGAAAGATGGATCAAGTACGCTTCGATCCCCGCGTATTTCGCGGGTCTCGGACTTTTGGGACTCGTTCTTGTGATCGGTAAGAGCCAGGGAGACGCGCAGCGCTGGCTTCAGATCGGCAGCATCACCTTCCAACCCTCCGAATTCATGAAATTCGCGCTCGTCGCGGTCCTTGCGTGGTACTACGAGCGTTTTTACAGAAAAGTCCATAGCAAAAAGACGTCGTTCCTTTTCGGTATCGTGATCCCGCTCGGGATCATCGCGATCCCCGCGTTTCTGATCATGTCCGAGAACCATCTTTCCGGTCTGATCATCATCCTTCTGATCGGCGCGACCGTGATGTGGATCGGCGGCGCGAACCGCTGGGTCGTTCTCGTCGTCGCAATCATCGCCGTATTCGGACTCGGCGCCTTCATCACGCTCTGCAAGACGAAGCCCGAAGTGGTCAAGAATCTGCTTCCGAAGGAATATATGTTCAAGCGTATCGATATGTGGCTGAACCCCGACGCGTACAGCGTGCAGGCGGATACGTGGCAGACGGTGCAGGGCAAGACCGCGATCGGCTCCGGCGGACTCTTCGGCAGAGGCATCGGCAACAGTCTTCAGAAGCACATGTTCGTCTCCCAGCCGCAGAACGACTTCATTTATACGATCCTCTGCGAGGAACTCGGCTTCCTCGGCGCCACGGGCGTGATCGTCGCGTATTTCATTTTCATGATCCGCGGGATCCGTATCGCGCGCAACGCGTCCGGCGTGTTCTCGGCGCTGACGGTCATCGGCATCGTCGGTCACGTGGGCATTCAGGCGATGCTCAATATCGGCGTCGTAACGGGCGCTCTGCCAAATACGGGTATTTCGCTCCCGTTCTTCAGCTACGGAGGAACGGCACTCGTGATCCTGCTCTGTGAAATGGGAGTCGTACTTTGTATCTCGCGCGGTGCGCGGGTCGATCCGTAACGGGATCGGAAAATCAACGAATTATTTTGAGGTGAACCGATGAAAGTCATCGTAACGGGCGGCGGAACGGCGGGACACGTAAATCCCGCGCTCAGTATTGCGGAAACGATCAGAAAAAACGATCCTTCCGCCGAGATCGGATTTATCGGCACGAAGAAGGGAATCGAGAGCAATCTCGTCCCGCGTGCGGGATATCCGATCCGCTATATCGAAGTGATGGGACTGAAAAGAAGTCTGAGTCCCTCCAATATCAAAGTTGCCTATAAGGCGTACACGGCTTACCGTGCCTGCCTGAAAATACTCAAAGAAGAGAAACCCGATCTCGTCGTCGGAACGGGCGGCTACGTGACGTGGCCGGTCGGACGCGCGGCGTCGAAACTGCATATTCCGGTCGCCCTGCATGAAGCAAACGCCGTTCCGGGATTTGCGGTCAGAATGCTCAAGAAGCACGCCGACGTGATTTTCGTCAATTTCGAGCATACGAAAGAGCTTCTCAAGGGAAGCAAGGCGGAGCTGATCCGCGTCGGAATGCCCATTTCGGGAGCGTTCTTCCGCTATACGCACGAAAGCGCGCGGGAAGATCTCGGGCTTGACGCGAAATACAAGCACCTGATCCTCTCCTTCGGCGGAAGCCTCGGATCCGAGACGCTCAACGCGGCGGTGCTTGATTTTATGGAAAAATACGTCAAGAATCACCCCGACGTTTACCATATCCATTCGACCGGCAAGCGTTATTTCGAAGAACTGCAGCCGGAGATCGTCAGAAGAGGACTTTCGAACTGCGAAAATATCGTTCTGAGCGAATACCTGTACGATATCCCGAAACTGATGCAGGCGTCGGATCTCGTGATCTGCCGCTCGGGCGCGTCGACGCTCTCGGAGATCGCTTCCTGCGAAAAGGCGAGCGTACTCGTTCCTTCGCCGAACGTGACCGATAACCAGCAGTATCACAACGCGAAGCAGTATGAGGACGAAGGCGCAGCCGTCATGATCGAGGACGCGGATCTCTCCGGAGACCGACTCGTCGATGCGATCGAGAAAATGTTCTCCGATCCCGTAAAACTTAAGGAGATCGGCAGAAACGCGAAGAAATTCGAGGTAAAAGACGCCGAAAAGATCCTTTACGGAAAACTTGCGGAACTCGCGGGATCGAAACCGAAAAAATAACCGGAACGGGGAAGGAGGGCGACGCGCGTGCCGGATAAGGACGCTCACAACGCAAACGACTGGGAAGAAACGGCGGACGCCCGCTCCCAGTTCGTAGGACTTGCCAATACCAATAAAAAGCGCCGCAGAAGACGCAGCGCACTCTTCGTTATAATGGTCGTGATCCTCATTCTCGCGGCGATCCTGCTCGTTCTGCGCCTCTTGTTCTCCGTGCGCACGATCATCATCGAGGGCAGCGAGCATTACGATTACGACAGCCTGCTCGAAGGCGCGGGGATTCAAAAGAAGGATTTTCTTCTGCTCATCAACAGGAAGAAGGTTGAAAAAGCGCTGATCGAACGGTTCGCTTATATCGAAAACGCGGAACTGATCTTCGAGTACCCGTCCACGGTGACGATCGAGGTGACGGAAGAAGAGCCGTCGTTCTACTGCGATATCCACGGTGAATATTACGTTTTCGGACTTGATATGCGCGTTCTTGAGCGCTATACGAACTACGATCAGATGATGACCCGCTTCCCGCTCGTTATGCGCGTCGAGATCCCGGAGGTCGGACAGGCGATCGTCTCCGAGCAGCTCGTGTTCCTTGACGAAACGGCGAGCCGCCACGTCGCCGAGGCGCTCGTGCATCTCGCTTCGTGGGATCTTCTGCCGAAACTGACGTCGATCGACCTCACCAAGCGCTTCGATATGCGCGTCGTCTACGAAGGAAGGCTCGATATCCGTCTCGGCGGGGTCGCCGATCTTTCGGACAAGCTGGATTTCACGTCCGGCATCATCAGAACGTACTCGCAGAAGGCGAAAGGCACGATTTACGTCGATAATATCGTCAAAGCCTACGCGCTCGTGGACGATCCGCTGAAATAGAACCCCAAATTGTAAAAAAAAAATGAATTTTTCCAAAAACCCTTGCAAAAAAACGGGATTTAATATAACATAGTATCGAAATAACTGTAAGTATAATACTTTCGGAGGTTTATGATGGCATACGAAGCAAATGAAGAGATTAACTTTGAAATCAAAATCAAAGTGATCGGCGTAGGCGGCGGCGGAAACAACGCGGTCAACAGAATGATCGAATCCGGTATTCAAAACGTGGAATTCGTCGCGGTCAACACCGATAAAGCGGCTCTGCAGAGATCCAAAGCACAGACGCGCATCGCGATCGGCGAAAAACTGACCAAGGGTCAGGGCGCAGGCGGAA
>JAZLHQ010000174.1:0-5655 GCA_045616925.1 Eubacteriales bacterium
GGATCGACGTACGCTTCGTGCGCGTCCATCACGCGGCAGAAATTTTCAGCCATTCCGTCGAGTCCGTAAAAGCTGCCGTTCTCACTGTTGTACCACGGCAGGACGGTATAGTTTTCGGGCAGCGGGACGGTGCCGAAATCGTCGAGATCGGTATAGCCGTTCTGCTTTCTTTTGGCAAGGGTATGTTCAATTTTCGTTTGCCGCAGAGATCTTAAACGATCCTCGTATGTCAGCATAGCGTGATAATTCCTCCATAAGCGCTTTGTCGGGCGCTTTGAATTCCATCTGCTCTTTTCCGAGCGCACGCGCTTTCGAGACGCCGAGCGGGTGGTACGGGAGCAGTTCGTAACGGATGATATTTTCGGAATGCGGCAGATTTTTAAGGAATTCCGCCGTTTTTCGGATATTTCGTGCGTCCGCGTTCACGCCGACGACGAGCGGCGTCCGGACGGTCATCGGAATGCCGAGACGGGACGCTTTCGCGATATTTTCGAGGATCCCGGTATTCGGGATCCCCGTCATTTCGATATGCAGAGCGTTGTCCATCGTCTTGATATCGGTCATAATATGATCGCAGAGCGAAAGGATCTCCGGATCGAAGCGGTACATCGAGGTTTCTATCGCCGTCCCGATTCCGTTATCGCGGCAGAGCGTGAGCAGTTCCTTCGTGAAATCGGCGTGCGCGAGCGGCTCGCCGCCCGAAACGGTCACGCCGCCGTCGCTGCCGTAATACGCCTTATCGGCAAGCACCTCTTTGAATACTTCCTCGGGCGTCATTTCGCTTCCGCACCAAACGCGCGCGTCGGAAAAACAGCCGTCCTTACACTTTCCGCAGCCGATACATTTTTCGGGATAGAAGAGTTCTTCCCTCTCAAACGAGATACATTCGGGGTTATGACACCATTTACAGGATAAGGGACATCCCTTCAGAAAGACCGTCGTGCGTATGCCCGGTCCGTCGTGAACCGAAAATCGCTGGATCTGCGTGACGAGTGCCGCTGCCGCCGTCATAACGGCTTCACCTCTTTGCGCTTTTCATCTGATCTGCGTGCGGCGTCGAGCATCGAAACGACGTCTTTATTGAACGAAACCGTCAGCGTTTCGAAGATCTCTTTGCCGTGCAGTTTATGCGCGGCGTAATGCCACGGCATATTTTTGAAAGAATCGGGGACTTCGGCGTCTTTGACGGGGATATCCTGTCCGTAAACGTCCGAGGCGGAGACGAACGCCTCTTTATCGGGCGTGCCGTCACACCACAAAACGCCTTCGCTGCAGACGGCTTCGGGACCCGTCGGCATTCTTCTTCTGGGCGTCGTCCACGTGCCCTCCGAGACGGCGAAGCCGTCTTTATAATCGAAGATCGCCGCGACGTTGTCCTCGGCGTCGCCGAACGGCGTATTGAGATTTTTCGACACCGAGAGGATACTCTCAGGCTTTTTGCCGAACATCCAGAGCGAAAAATAGCAGCCGTAGCAGAGGATATCGAGATAGGCGCCGCCGCCGTATTCCTTTTGATACCACCACGTTCTTGCGCGTTCTTCGTCGGTCATATCCTCAGCGGCGGTAGAAACGCCCCTGTGGCGGGCGCCCTTGCCGAGCGGACCCGTATGTCCGTTCAGATAGCGCAGCTTCTGCAGATTCCCGACGATCCCGTCGTCGAGCGCTTTTTTCATCGTGTGCAGATACGGTCTCCACGCGACGGGCCAGTTGACGAGTATCTCAACGCCGTATTTTGCGGGCAGAGCGGCGATCTTTTCCGCTTCTTCGAGCGTTGCCGCCATCGGTTTTTCGATCACGACGTCGATCCCTCTCGACGCGATCTCTTCCGCGATCTCCGCTTTGCGGTAGTTTTCGCAGAGAAGATACGCGACGTCCGGCTTCAGATCGTTTAGCATTTTCCGATAATCGTCATAAGCGGGAACGCGATAGGTCTCGCTTATATTTTTGAGGTTCCATTTGCGGGTATAGCGTTTATCCGTTCCTTCGGGAACGGCGGCGGGCGTATCCGCGACGCCGACGAGCTCGCTCTCCGTCTGTCCGCTGATATAGAGCGCGACCTCGTTTGCGTGCATATGCGCGCAGCCTACGATCACCGAGCGGATCATTTTGAAAGCTCCTCTGCGGTGACTTCTCTGCCGAGCTCCGCCGAGCGGTAGAAGCACTCGATCGCCTTCGTGACCTCGATATTCTGATGCTTCTTGATGAGGAATTCCTCTTTGCCCATGAGCGTATTGATGATATTGCGGTACATATAGCGGTGCTGCTCGAAGGCGACGCCCTTATAGGCGCCGTTGTCGAACCATTTCATATCGCATTCGGTCTGGAATCTGCCGACATTCTTATAGAGCTTTTCGCCGTTGACGGAGAGTCCGCCGCGATCGCCGCAGATGACCATATCGAGGTTCGTCGTCGGGAGATTCAGTGCCCACGAGAACTTGAAATTGACGCTCATGCCGTCTTCAAGGCGCATAAAGCCCGTCGCGAAATCCTCGACGTTGAATTCCCTGTAATCGTATTTGCGGGGCGTGAACGTGCCGCTGTAAGCGCCGCTCTCCGCGATGCTGAGAAGGATATCCTCGCCCTGATTGGCGATCTTCGTATAGGCGCTGCCCGATACGGCTTTGACCTTCTTGTCTCCGACGACCCACAGAAGCGAGTCTATGAGATGCACGCCGAGATCGCAGAAGGGTCCGCCGAAATTATGCTCCTTCATGTGGAAGAATCCCCACGTCGGGACGCCTATTCTGCGGATGAATTCGATATCGGAGAAATAGACGTTTCCGAGCTCTCCGGCGTCTACGAGTTCCTTACTGCGCTGCATATAGTTTCTCCAGCGCATACACTGGCACGGGAACAGCATTTTGCCGCAGTCCTTCGCCGTCTGCCACATTTCCTCGGCGTCCTTGACGGTGAGTGCCATCGGCTTTTCGCACGCGACGTGCGCGCCCGCCCTGAGCGCCTTGATCGTCCATTCCTTATGGTACATATTCGGCGTGCAGACGGCGACGAAATCGGGCTTCAGTTCGTCGAGCATCTTCTGCGGGTCCTTATAGTAATTGGGAACGTGGTGGCGCTTCGCCGTCTCGGCGGCGACCTCCTCGCGGATATCGGCAACGCCGACGACCTCGACGAGTCCCTCTTCTCTCAGAATATTGAGCGCGGGAAAATGCGCGCTGTTTGCGATCATTCCGGTGCCGATCACGGCAACTCTCAGTTTTTTATCCATTTCGTACCTCAATCAAGATCGTATTTTTTCGTTTTGACTGTAACACCCGTTTCGGCGGAGAGCCTGCCGGCGTCGAGCGCCGCCGAGACCGCGTAATTCAGTTTTTCGCCGAGCATCGGATCGGGTTCTTCTTCCCCGCGCAGCACCTTTGCGAGATGCTGCCCGAGCAGCTCCGACTGACGGTCCTTTTCGGTCGGAAATTCCTCCGTCGGCGGAACGGGCGTATGGCTCTTGCCTTCGTAAAGCTTGACGGATCCCGTGTGGCGGTCGCAGACGATCACGCCGTTCTCTCCGTAAAGCACGGGCCCTGTCGGGATCTCGCCGCAGTTATAGGTCGACCACGAGCCTTCGAGCAGTCCGACGCCGTCGCCGAAATCGAGGATCATCGCGCTGAAGTCTTCTACGTCGGAAAATCCGGTCGTGAAGGATTTCGTGATGCCGCTGACGGACTCAGCCTGTTTCCCGAACATCCAGCTTGAGAGCATCGTTCCGTAGCAGGCGTAATCGAGTACGGATCCGCCGCCGCGCTCCTTATGATACCACCAGCTGGTCAGAAGCTCGTCCTCGGTCGGGAAACTGCCGTCCTTCGAATAGGAGAACGGTCCCCACGTCGCGGGGCTTCTGTAAGTGACCCGCATCAGTTTGCCGATCCTGCCCTCGTCGAGCAGCTTTTTGGCGAGTCTGAACGCCGGAAACCACGCGATCGGCCAGTTCGTGAGCATCCGGACGTGGTTTTCTTTCGCAAGTCTGCACAGTTCGGCTGAATCATCCGCCGTCATCGCCATCGGCTTTTCGTCGAGCACGTGGATGCCTTTTTGCAGAAAATACGCACAGACTTCGCGGCGGGACGCGTTATCGGACGCAACGACCGCGAAATCGGGCTTCAGCGCGATCAGATCACGTATATCTTCGTATTCGGCAATTCCCGGGACTTTTTCAAGAATAAATTTGCGGTAGCCGTCGTGGGTTTTTTGGTCGCCCGGCTTGACGTCCGCGAACGCGACGATCTCAAAATCGTCGGGATAATTATTGAGCGTGCGCACGAGCGCCATAATATGCGGATGCTCGTAGCCCGCGATAACCGTTCTTATCTTTTTCATCGTTTTCACTTTCAGAAGGTCGTTTCAAGCTCGACGGTCGCACCGGTTCTGACGGCTTCCGGGATCTTGCACATGATCTCAAGCAGGTGACGCGCGTGCTCGGGACTCAGAACGGGCTTCGTGCCGTTTTCGATCGAGCGGATGAGATCCCGCAGGATGCAGCACTGGCTGTTGAGTTTTTCGGGCTTCGTTTCCCATGTCGAGGGCGTTACCCAGCCGCGCAGACCGAGCGCCTGACTGTCGACGAACACGTCGGGGATCGGATTCGTCATATACTGCTTCGAGAACGAGATCGTTCCGCGGTCGCCGTAGATCTCGAGCTGCGGCGTTTTGCTCGCCTTCTGGCAGAATCCCGTATCGACGAAGCCGATCTTGCCGCTTTGAAACGTGATCGAGATCAGGTATTCGTCGGGGATCTTGTCGGATTTGATGACTTTTCCGTTATATGCGCCCGAGCGCACCGTGCGCTCCGGAATATTGACGGCCGCAAGGCAGCTTATTTTCTTGGCGGGTCCGAACATCGTCGTGACGATCTGCAGACCGTGGACGCCCATGTCGACGAGCGCGCCCGCGCCGTCCTCGAAGAACCACGTCGGGTCGGCGTCGCGGTACTGGAAGTATTCGGGACCGCCGTGCGCGAGATTACACTTGATGTAGGTCGGATTGCCGATCGCGCCGTCTTTAAGCATCTGCTTTGCCATCGTGAGGTCGTAGCGCATCGGATGGATCGGCGCGCAGGCAAAGCCGACGCCCTTCTTTTTCGCGAGTTCAATCTGCTCGGTGAAGAGTTCGACCGTGGGCGCCGCGGGCTTCTGGGAAATAAGATGCTTGCCGGCGTTCAGGATCGCCATATTGATCTCGTGGTGCGCCTGAATGGACGCCGCGTCGATCGCGATATCGAAATCGCACTTCTCGATCAGTTCGTACACGTTCGGATACCATTCGGGGACGCCGAATTTTTTAGCCGCTTTTTGAGCGCGCTCCGGCACGATATCGCAGACGGCGACGCACTTGGCGTTCGCCTCCTTGGAGATATTCGGAAGATACTGCCCGTTTGCGAACATTCCGCAGCCGATCACGGCTACCTTCCACGTTTTCTGATTTTCCGTATTGCTCATAGTCCTGTCCTCCGTATTTGTATTCGCACAAAAATAATCTTTACAAGCCATAAAAACTATGCTATAATGTATTTTAGCACATATATCGCCCTTTGTAAAGAAACAATATGTATAATAATCTGCACAAAACGAACATCATAAGGAAGTGTTGTCATGTACTTTTCCGCCCCTGTTACGACCCTGCCCGTGCTCGAAGAGAGCTACGAAATTC
>JAZLHQ010000175.1:0-6122 GCA_045616925.1 Eubacteriales bacterium
TCCGGACTTCTCACGAAACTCCTCTCGATGTCCTATCCCGAGAGAGCGGCGGAGATCCTTTCCCTTTACCTCACCGACTACACGAAGGAAGAACTGCTGACGGACTGCAGAGCGGCTTACGCCGAAAGATTCGTCGGCGGCATCGCGCCCGTCGTCAAAGCGGACGACGGCATCCACGTTTTGGAGCTTTGGCACGGTCCGACCTGCGCCTTCAAGGATATGGCTTTGCAGATCATGCCGCGGCTTTTGTCCCGCGCTCTCGTCAAGACGAACGAAAAGCGCAACGCTCTGATCCTCGTCGCGACCTCCGGCGACACCGGCAAGGCGGCGCTCGAAGGATACCGCGACGTCAAGCAGACGGATATCATGGTCTTCTATCCCGAAAACGGCGTTTCCGCCGCGCAGAAGCGCCAGATGATCACGCAGGAAGGCGGCAACGTCAACGTTTCTGCGATCAAGGGCAATTTCGACGACGCGCAGACGGGCGTCAAGAAGATCTTCGCCGACAAGGAATTTGCGAAAGTCCTTTCCGATAAGAATTATTTCCTTTCGAGCGCGAACTCGATCAACTGGGGACGGCTCGTTCCGCAGATCGTTTACTACGTCAGCGCTTACTGCGACCTCGTTCTGCAGAATGAAATCACGATGGGCGACCGGATCGACGTATGCGTTCCGACCGGCAACTTCGGCAATATTTTAGCGGCGTACCTCGCGAAGAAAATGGGTCTTCCGATCAGAAAACTCATCTGCGCGTCGAACTCCAACAACGTCCTGACCGATTTCTTCAGAACGGGCACCTACGACCGCAACCGTCAGTTCCACGTCACCGTTTCCCCGTCGATGGATATTCTGATCTCCTCGAACCTCGAGCGTCTTCTCTATCTGATCGCCGGACAGGAAAAGTGCGGGCAGTATATGGCGGATCTTTCGAAATACGGCAGATATACCGTTGAAAAGGACGTTTTCGACAAGATCTGCGAAGATTTCGTCGGCGACTTCTGCACTGAGGACGAATGTCTTCAGCAGATCGGCTCGACCTTCTCAAAGAACGGCTATCTGATCGACACGCACACGGCGGTCGCCGTCAAGGCGGCATACGCCAAGAAAACCGATCTTCCCGTCGTCGTCGCGTCGACGGCAAGTCCCTACAAATTCGCGCCGGCAGTCTGCCGCGCGCTCCATATTTCCGACGAGGGCTCCGACCTCGAGGTCTTCGGACGTCTCAAGGACAAGACGGGCGTTCCGATCCCCGCGCCGCTGACGGGCGTCTTCTTCAAGAAGGTACGCTTCAACGCGGTCAGCGAACCCGAAAATATGCAGAAGGCCGTACTCGATTTCACCACGCTCTTGGGATAAAATCCGCGCAGCGCACGTCCTTTCCGCCGTAGGCGCTCACGGACGAAACGTTGATCTCGGGGAGCGTGCAGAAAGAGTCCCCGTCGTGATGCGCGCAGGCTCTGACGCCGCAGCGCACGCGCGTCAGGGCGTATATCTCTTCCTTTTCGTATTTCCCGGCATCTTCCGGTCTTTCGAGCAAAAGTTCCGTTTTCATCATCTCCTCAGATTCTCTTTTGCGTATTCTGCGCAGAAAATATTCGGATTATGCGCGCGATTTTGCCGTGCGATCCGGGAAAGGCAGGTTCTCAATGGCTCTTTACGCTTTATCAGACACGCATCTGTCCGCCTTATCGGACAAGCCGATGGATATTTTCGGCCCGCGCTGGAAGGATCACGGGCAGAAGATCGAACTTGCCTGGAATTCGATCGTCGGCGACAACGACACCGTCGTGATCGGCGGGGATATTTCGTGGGGGATGACGCTCGACGAGGCAAAGCCCGACCTTCTCTTTCTCTCGCGTTTAAGCGGCAGAAAGATCCTCCTGCGCGGCAATCACGACTACTGGTGGTCGTCGCTTGCTAAGATCCGCCGCTTCTTCGATGAAAATGGGATCGGAAATATCGAGCTTTTGCAGAACAATTCCATCGGGCGCGACGGTTTCGTCATCTCCGGCACGCGCGGCTGGTACAACGATCCCGACACGGCGCCCGCCGAAACGGACTACCGCAAGCTTGTGCTGCGGGAGGCTCTGCGCCTCAAAATGTCGCTCGACGCGGGCAAGGATCTTGCGGGCGAGCGGATCGTCTTTCTGCACTTTCCACCCTGCTATCAGGATTTCGTCTGCCGCGAGATCATCGACGTTCTGCACGAATACGGGATCGAACGGTGCTTCTTCGGGCACATCCACGGCAACTACCGCGTCCCGCAGTCGTACGAATTCGAGGGCATCCGCTTTTGTCTCACGTCCGCGGATTATCTGAATTTCGTCCCGATGCGGATCGCACCGGCAAATTTGTGAAAAAAATTACGAATAGCTATTGACATTCGGATCGTTTTCATATAAAATAGAATGGTTAAATAAAAACGTGTATTTTGGGAGGAATTTCAAATGAAACTCAATCAGGTCATCAAGTCGGAGGACGAGAAGAACGTCGTCACTCTCGATTTCACGATTGATAAGGACGCTTTCGACGCCGAAGTCAACAAGGCGTTCGAAAAGAAGAAGAAGGACATCACGATCCCCGGCTTCAGAAAGGGCAAGGCACCCCGTGCGCTCATCGAAAAGTACTACGGCACCGGCTTCTGCTACGACGACGCGCTCGACGCGCTGATTCCCGACGCTTTTGAAGCGGCGCTCGACGAGGCAAAGGTCGAATGCGTTTCCCGCCCCGACTACGAGATCAAGTCGATCGACGAGAACGGCGTCAATCTGACCGCCAAGTTCTTCGTCAAGCCCGAAATCGCTCTTAACGACTACAAGGGCATCAAGGCAGTCAAGAAGGTCGAAGAAGTGACCGACGAAGCCGTTGACGCGGACATCAAGAGCGTGCAGGAAAGAAACGGCAGAACCGAAGACGTTGCAGACCGCGCCGCAAAGCTCGGCGACACCGTCAACATCGACTACGAAGGCTTCAAGGATGACGTCGCATTCGAAGGCGGCAAGGCGGACGGATTCAATCTGAAGCTCGGCTCCGGTCAGTTCATCCCCGGCTTTGAGGACGCTGTCGTCGGACACAACGTCGGCGAAGAATTCGACATCAACGTCACCTTCCCCGAAGACTACAACGCAAAAGAACTCGCGGGCGCTCCCGTCGTCTTCAAGATCAAGCTGAACGGCATCAAGGAGACCATCCTCCCCGAGCTTGACGACGAATTCGCAAAGGACGTTTCCGAATTCGATACTTTCGATGAATACAAAGCCTCCGTCAAGGCAAAACTCGTTGAAGCAGCTGAAAAGGCTGCGGACGCGGACGTTGAGAATCAGGTCATCGAAGCCCTGATCGGCAAAGTCACCGAAGAGATCCCCGCGTCCATGATCGAAATGGAAGCCGAGAACTGCGTCAGAGATTACGACGCGCGTCTGCGCGCAAGCGGACTCGACCTCAAGACCTACCTGCAGTACACCGGTCAGACCCTTGACCAGATGCGCGAGCAGATGCGTCCGCAGGCTGAAAAGCAGGTCAAGCTCCGTCTGGCGCTCGAAAAGATCGCAGAGGTCGAAAAGATCGAGGTCAGCGAAAAGGAACTCGACGAGGAATACGACAATATCGCAAAGCAGTACGGTATCGACGTTTCCGAAGTCAAGTCGAGAATCGACCCCGCCGATCTTTCCAAGGATCTCGCGGTCCAGAAGGCGGTTGCCCTCGTCAAGGACAGCGCCGAAGTCAGCGCCGAATAATCAATCGAAGGCTGTTGCGGTGCAACACCCTTCCGTATATCCGCACGAAACGACCGATTTTGACAAACAAGAAAGGATTTTACCATGGCTCTCGTACCAACCGTCATTGAACAGACCGGACGCGGCGAACGCGCCTACGACATCTATTCCCGTCTTCTGAACGACCGCATCATCTTCCTCGCCGACGAAGTGAACGACGTGACCGCTTCCCTCGTGGTCGCGCAGCTCCTCTTCCTTGAGGCGCAGGATCCCGACAAGGACATTTCCCTTTATATCAACAGCCCGGGCGGCAGCGTCACCGCGGGTATGGCGATCTACGACACGATGAACTTCATCAAGTGCGACGTCTCCACCATCTGCATCGGCATGGCGGCGAGCATGGGCGCTTTCCTGCTCTCCTCCGGCGCCAAGGGCAAGAGATACGCGCTCCCGAACGCGGACACCATGATCCATCAGCCCCTCGGCGGTATGCAGGGTCAGGCGAGCGATATCAAGATCCACGCGGATCACATGATGAAGACGAAGGACACGCTCAACAGAATCCTCGCCGCAAACACCGGCAAGGATCTTGAGATCATCCAGAAGGACACCGACCGCGACAACTTCATGTCCGCGTCCGAAGCGTGCGCCTACGGTCTCATCGACAAAGTCATCGACAAGAGAATCTGATTTTTGGAGTAAACATGGCTGAAAATAAAAACGGCGGCAAGCGCTGCTGCTCTTTCTGCGGAAGATCCGAAGAGCAGGTCGAATTTCTGATCCCCTCCCCCATCAGCGGGATCTTCATCTGCGACGAATGCGTCGACATCTGCTCGCAGATCCTCGACGAAGAGGCTCCCGAAGAGCCCGCCGAGGAAACGGTCCTCAGCGAGGAAATGATCACGAAGCCGGCTGCGATCAAGGCGCACCTCGACGAATACGTCATCGGGCAGGACGACGCCAAGATCACGCTTGCAGTCGCCGTCTACAACCACTACAAGCGCATCAAGGCGCAGGAAGAAGCTGCCGCTTCAAAGAAGGACAGGAAAAACAAGAAAACGGACGAGGAAAGCAATCCCGACGTCGTCGAGATCCAGAAATCGAACGTTCTGCTGCTCGGTCCCACCGGCGTCGGCAAGACTTACCTCGCGCAGAACCTCGCGAAAGCTTTGAACGTCCCGTTCGCGATCTCGGACGCGACGACGCTCACCGAAGCGGGTTACGTCGGTGAAGACGTCGAGAACATCCTGCTCCGCCTCATTCAGGCGGCGGATTTCGACGTCAAACGCGCCGAAAAAGGCATCATCTACATCGACGAGATCGACAAGATCGCGCGCAAGAGCGAAAACCGCTCGATCACGCGCGACGTGTCCGGCGAAGGCGTCCAGCAGGCGCTTCTGAAAATTCTTGAGGGAACGGTCGCGAACGTGCCTCCGCAGGGCGGCAGAAAGCACCCGAATCAGGAATTCATTCAGATCAACACCTCGAACATCCTCTTCATCTGCGGCGGCGCGTTCGACGGTCTTTCCGAGATCATCGAAAAACGCCGCGGCAATCAGTCGATCGGATTCGGCAGCGAGATCCTTTCCAAAAAGGACAAGAGCGAAGCCAATCTGCTGAGAAACGTTACGGCGCACGACGTCGTCAAATACGGTCTGATCCCCGAGCTCGTCGGACGTCTTCCCGTCATCGTTTCGCTTGACTCCCTCGACGTCGACGCCTTGACCCGCATTCTGACCGAGCCGAAAAACTCGCTGATCCGTCAGTACAAAGCGCTGCTCGCGTACGACAACGTGGAGCTCGTCTTTGAGGACGACGCGATCCGCGCGATCGCGGAGCTTGCCATTGAAAGAAACACGGGCGCGCGCGGACTCCGCTCCATCACCGAGGGCTTTATGCGCGACGTGATGTACGAGATCCCCTCCCGAGACGACGTTCAGAAGATCGTCATCACGAAAGACGTCGTCAAGAACGGCACAAAAGCGCAGTATATTCTGAAATAAAAAAAAGCGGAGATCGCGTCGGCGATCTCCGTTATTTTATTCTTCTCCGGTTTCGATTTCTTCGATTTCTTCGGCTTCTTCTGCCTTTTCCTTACGGGGCGGCTTCGATACCTTGACGCCTTTTGGGAGCGGCATTTTATCGAGCTGCTTTTCGGTCATTCCGAGAAGGTCGAGCAATTCGGAAAAATCGAGAAGCTCGATCTTCGCGCCGTGTCCGATCGCGTCGAGAACGCTCTCGATGCGCACGCAGGGGCGTCCGCCGCTTCTGAAATACTCGCTCGTGACGAAAATATCGCATTCCGTCGCCTTCGTCGTGTATCTGCCGCCGCGGTTGCAGATCTGCTGCACGAGATTCATCATCTGCGTGAATTTTCTGCGCTCGTAGTTCATACTGATGCAGACG
>JAZLHQ010000176.1:0-2871 GCA_045616925.1 Eubacteriales bacterium
ACCACGCTCAAAAGCGTCGCCGGCATTATGCCGTTCGACGAGGGAGAGATCCTCATCGACGGCAAAAATATCGCCGCCGACCCGGTCGGCTGCAAAAAGGAGATCGCGTATATCCCCGATAATCCCGACCTCTACGATTATATGACGGGTAAGCAGTACGTCAATTTTATATGCGATATCTTCGGCGTTCCCGCCGCGGAGCGTGCAAGCCGCCTTAGTGGTCTTGCGGAGAAATTCGAGATCGCCGGTGACCTCGATAAACCGCTCTCCTCCTATTCTCACGGAATGAAGCAGAAGCTCGCGATCATCAGCGCGTGGATCCATCAGCCGAAACTGATCCTGATGGACGAGCCGTTCGTGGGACTCGACCCCAAGGCCGCGCATACCTTGAAGGGTATGATGCGCGAGGTCTGCGACGAAGGCGGCGGGATCTTCTTCTCGACGCACGTTCTGGAGGTCGCCGAAAAGCTCTGCGACAAGATCGCGATCATCAAGGGCGGAAAACTCATCCGCTCCGGCACGATGGAGGAAGTGAAGGGCGATACGTCGCTCGAATCCGTCTTCCTCGAATTGGTGGACTGATATGCTGAAGGCTCTGATCAAAAAACAGTTCATGGAGAGCTTCAAAAACTACTTTGTGAACAATAAAACGGGAAAAGCGCGCTCCAAAAAGGGCGTTATCGGAATGTTCGTGCTCTTCGGCGTGATCTTTCTCTACCTCGCGGGAATGTTTTTCCTGATGTCGCTTGAACTGTCGGCGCTGTTCGACGCGGGACTTTCGTGGCTCTACTACGCGATCGTTTCCGTCGTAACGATCCTGCTCGGCGTGTTCGGCAGCGTGTTCAATACGTTTGCCTCCCTCTATCTTGCAAAGGATAACGACCTTCTGTTCTCGATGCCGATCCCGCCGAAGACCATTCTGCTTTCCCGTATGACCGTGGTCGCGGGACTCAGTCTGCTCTACGGCGGCATCGTGTGGATCCCGGGACTTATCTGCGCGTGGATCTTCGGCAGCCCGACCGTACTGTCGGTCGTCTTCGGGATCCTGCTTCTGCCGCTCCTCACGATTTTCGTGAGCGTTCTGACCTGTGCGCTCGGCTACATCGTCGCACTGATCTCAACGAAGATCAAGAATAAGGGCGTTCTGACCGCGTTTCTCGTGGTCGTTCTGCTCGGCGCTTACTACGTACTTTGCTTCCGGATGTCGGATCTGCTCGAATCGCTCCTCACGAACGCCGCAGTCTTCGGAGAAGGCGTCAAAAAATGGGGAAATCTGCTCTATCAGATCGGAAACGCCGCAGACGGCAAAGTATTGCCGATGCTGATCTTCACGGCACTGACGGCGATCCTCGCAGCTCTCTGCGTTATGCTCCTGTCGAGAAGCTTTATGAAGATCGCGTCCGCGACGCCCGCGGGTGCCGGCGCGAAAAAAACGAAGGCGGACGGGAAAGTCAAGGAACGCTCCGTGCGCTCGACTCTGTTAAGACGTGAATGGAAGCGTTTTTCGTCCAACTCTCTTTATCTTCTGAACAGCGGTCTCGGCGTCGTGTTCGCCGTCGCGATCCCGGTCGTTATGCTGATCAAACTGAAATCGCTGAACCCGCTGCTCGACGTTATGTACGAAGCGTTTCCCGAATACGCGCCCTTGCTCGCGCTTGCGTCCCCCGCGCTCGTTCTGCTGATCCTCGCGATGAACAATATCACGGAGCCGTCCGTTTCACTCGAAGGCAAGCAGCTCTGGATCCTAAAAACGATGCCCGTGGATCCTTTCGAGATCCTGCGGGCAAAGGCGACGCTGCAGATCGTTTTCAACGGCGTTATCGCGCTTTTGTGCGTGCCGCTGATCGGGTTCCTCCTTCGCGCGGACGCCGTTTCGATCGTACTGTCGACCGTGACCGCACTCGGCTTTATCTGGCTCGAAGCGGATCTCGGCCTGCTCATCGGCATGAAAAATCCCGATTTCAGCTGGACGAGCGAAACTTATCCGCTCAAGCAGGATATCCACGTGCTCTATATGATGCTGATCAACTGGGCGATCCCGATCGTCGTCTGCGGACTGTCGGTGTTATTCGTCCTCAAATGCGGCGCTGACGTGCGGATCTGCCTCACGGCGTCGGCGGCGATCGCGATCGGACTTGCGTGCCTCGTCCGGTATTTCCTGCGCACCAAAGGCACGCGTCGCTTTAACGAACTCTGATCATTCCGCTTTGAAATTGCGGATACGCTTCCTGCGCACGGCAGGTGAGACGCCCTCCTCCTTCTTGAACATTCTGCTGAAGTAGTTCGGATTGTCAACGCCGAGCTCGTAAGCGATCTCCTTGACGGAGAGTTCGGTCGTGCGGAGCATCTCCACCGCGCGCAGGATTTTCGTTTTGTTGATATACCGGATCGGCGTCGTGCCGAGATACTGACGGAAAAGGCGGATCATGTGCTGCGAGGTCACGTTTCCTTCGCGGCCGAGATCCGAGACCGTGATCTTCTCTTTGTAATTTGCGCGCACGTAAAGGAGCGCTTTCTGCAGAGGGACCGGATAGTGCAGCGAGGTACCGAGCGACTGCGCGCGGTAGTCGGACAGCACGAGGCGGCTGACGTCTGCGAGCAATTCCGTCAGGAAGAGGGAGCGGTAGAGGGTCTGATAGGGAAAGCGCCCTTCGGGGTCGCTGATGACCTTGTCAAACTGCTTTGAAAAACGTTCAAACTGATCGCTCGCGTTCACGCGCGAGGATAAAAAGACCGTGTCTTCGGGCAGATCGCCCGTTTCGTGCGAAAGCGTCAGACGCTCCGCCTTGCTCTCCATTTTCTCGTAGAGCGCGGACAGTTCCTTCTCGTCGATCGCCTCCGGAACGGATTTCGTGACGAAATGCAGGTAGA
>JAZLHQ010000177.1:0-3256 GCA_045616925.1 Eubacteriales bacterium
CGTTTTCCTTTGCGTAATCCGTAAGCATTCCGTCAAAAACGTCAACGCGGACGTTTTCAAGTCCCGCGCAGACGGCGTTCAGCATATCGAAGCGCTTGTCGAGCGGGAACATTCCCTTTTTCTGACTGTTGACGAAAATGCACACGACGACTTCGTCGAAGAGTTTTGCGCTTCGCTCGATAAGGTCGAGATGTCCGAGCGTGGGCGGATCGAAGCTTCCCGCAAACAATGCTTTCATTGCGAATCCTCCTTGTTCCCGTCATTGACGAGGACCGTGACGTAGATCCTGCCGTATTTTGCGAATCTGCGCAGCGAAAGACCCTCCGCCTCAAACGGCGTGTCCGCGTCGCTTTCGCAGACGAGAATGGCGTTCGGGGCAAGGACGTCCGCGCGCTGAAGACGCGCGATCACGTCCGGAACGAATCCCGATGCGTAGGGCGGATCGATGAAAACGATGTCGAATTTCTCGCGTCCCGCGACGCCGCGAATGAGCGTTTTGTAGTCGACGTTCAGGATGCGCGTGTTTTCGTTGAGCTTGGTCTTCTGCGCGTTTTTGCGGATGATCGCCGCGGCTTCCGCGCTTTCGTCGCCCATGACGGCGTAGGAAGCGCCGCGCGAGAGCGCTTCGAGCGCCAGCTGTCCCGTTCCCGCAAAGACGTCGAGCACGCGCGCGCCGTCGAGTTCGAACTGGATCATACTGAAGATCGCTTCCTTGATCTTCTCCGTCGTCGGACGGGTGATATCTTCTCCGGGAAGCGTTTCAAGACGAACGCCTCTCGCTTTTCCCGTAATGATTCTGAGCATAGGCTCCTCCTCTGTCGTTTCTGCCTTTGATTGTATCACCAAAGCGGCAATCTGTCAAGTGTTCTTTCCTTCGCAGAAATATTTTTCGATCGATACGGCATCCGTTTTGTTGATTCCCTTGACGCGGGACAATTCCTCTGCGGACATTTCGGACACTTTCGCCATACTTCCGAAGGTGCGCAGAAGGATCCTCGCCTTCTTTTCGCCGATCCCGGGGATATTTTCAAGTCCCGAATGCTTCATCTGCCTGCGCTTGGCGTTCGTCATTCTGCCGACCGTGTAGCGGTGGACTTCTTCCTGGATCTTATAAATGAAGACGAAAACGTCCTGCTCTCTCGCGATGTTGATCTCTCTCTGCCCGTCGGTCAGCGTGCGCGTTTTGTGATAATCGTCCTTGACCATGCCGAAAACGGGGATCCGGACGCCGCACTTTTCCATCAGATCGAGAACGGCGTTCACGTGTCCGACGCCGCCGTCGAGAAGGAGAAGATCCGGCAGCGGATCATCCCCGGCGTGCGAAAATCTGCGCGTGAGCGCTTCGCACATAGACGCGTAGTCGTCCGTTCCCTCGACCGTGCGGATCTTGTAGGTGCGGTAGCCGCTCTTGTCGAATTTTCCGTCCGAGAGGCGGATGATGCCCGCCGTCAGATGTTCTTTTCCGAGGTTTGATATATCGATCGATTCGATCGTTTCGGGCACGACCTCGAGCCCGAGCATGAGCGCGAGCTTTTCCATCACGGAGTCATCTCTCGCGCGGTCGGCAAGGTACTGCTTCACGTGCAGTTCGGCATTCTGTCTGACCATTTCGCAGAGCTTTTTCAACTCGCCGATCTTCGGAATGCGCACCTGCGTGCGCACGCCGAGCGTGTCCGAAAGATACGCTTCGAAGATTCCGAGCTGCTCGGGATCCGGCTCCCAGTCGAGAAGGATCGTCTTCGGCACGTCCTCGCGGCGGGTGTAAAGATCGGCGAGGAACGAAACGACCGAGCTGTCGTCCGCGATCTGCTCGGCACCGAACAGGAAATTGTCGCTGTCCATCACGGCGCCCTCTCTGACGTAATAGACCGAGAGGCACGAGCAGGCGTCCTTCTGGCAGAAGGAAACGACGTCCATTTCGAGATCCGGCGTTCCGACGACCTTCTGATGCTCCCAGAGCGTCGAGAGAGCGCTGATGCGGTCCCGATAGTCGGCAGCCGCCTCGAACATCAGATTGCCGGCGGCCGTTTTCATTTTTTCTTCAAGTTCTTTTCTGACGACCGAATACGATCCGCGCAGGATGTGCAGGACTTCCGATATGCGCTCCGCGTATTCCTCTTTCGTGACCGCTCCCGTACAGACGCCGCAGCACTGCCCGATCTGACTGTAAAGGCAGGGACGCACCTTGCCGATATCCTTCGGAAATTCGTTCTTGCAGTTCGGCAGTCCGAACAGCTTGTTGACGGTTCTGACGACGCTTCCCGCCGTCTGCGCGCCGGAATACGGCCCGAAATAGCGGGCACCGTCGTTTTCCCTTCTGCGGGTCATTAACACGCGGGGATAGTCCTCGTTCACCGTCACCTTGATATAGGGGTAGCTTTTCGCGTCCTTCAAAAGGATGTTGTATTTCGGCTGATGCAGTTTGATCAGCTTGTTTTCAAGCGCGAGCGCCTCGATCTCCGTATCGGTGAGCATATACTCGAAATCCCAGACGGAGGCGACCATACGCATCGTTTTCGTGTTCTTCGCCGTGTCGGCGAAATACTGCGAAACGCGGTTCTTGAGCGCGCGCGATTTGCCGACGTAAACGATCTTGTTTCCCGCGCCGCGCATGATATAGACGCCCGGCGAGAGCGGCAGGCGGTTCGCCTTTTCCCGCAGTTCTTCTTTCGTCTTCTTCGTGATCTCCATAAAGGCGTTCCGCCTCCTTTCGTCAAAAAACGGCAGACCGACCGGTCTGCCGCTTCGTTTATGTAAGTTAGCCCTCGAAGCCGTTCTCGACGAACGCGCAGAGCGCGTTGACCGCCGCTTCCTCGTCCTCGCCTTCGGCGCGGATCTCCAGCTTCATGTGGTCTGCCATACCGAGCGAAAGCACGCCGAGCAGGCTCTTCGCGTTCACGTAGCGGTCATCCTTCGCAACCCCCACGGAGATTGTGGATTTGAATTCATTCGCCTTGCGAACGTAGCAGCTTGCCGTTCTCGTCAGCGCGCTGCCGATTTTCTTAACTTCAATTACGCGAGAATACATGAATGATACCGCCTTCTCATCTTATCGTCATTTTTTATTTCGGACAATGACCGCATACTAATACGCATTGTTTCCTGCATTATAGCAAACAATCCGTGCAAAATCAAGTATTTTTTCGAAATTTATCCCAAATTGAGTGAAATTTCGGAAATAGTCATAGAAAACGTGGCCGTTTCGGTCGAAACATTAAGCATTTTACCCACACCGATGAACTCTTTGCCGTTCAGA
>JAZLHQ010000178.1:0-6090 GCA_045616925.1 Eubacteriales bacterium
TGATGGCTGACAAAAAACAACTCGTTTTCATTATGACCGACACGCAGCGCTACGATATGATCAACTGCTACAAAGAGACGGGTCTCAAGACTCCGAACATCGACGCACTCGCCGCCGACGGCGTGCGTTACGACCGTGCCTACACGACGCAGCCGGTCTGCGGCCCGGCAAGAGCCGGTCTTTTCACCGGTATTTTCCCCGCCTGCACGGGTTCGTGGGCGAACGGCATGGCGCTCGGCGACAACGTCAAGACGATCGGTCAGCGTCTGACCGACAACGGGCTGCACTGCGCCTATATCGGCAAATGGCATCTCGACGGAACGGATTATTTCGGCAACGGATTCTGCCCCGAAGGTTGGGATCCCGATTACTGGTACGATATGCGCCGCTATCTCGAAGAAATGGAAGAGGACGACCGCATCCAGTCGCGCTCCGCGCAGACGATGAAATTCAAGGATATCCCCGACGAATTCACCTACGGCTGGCGCGTTATGCAGAGCGCCGTCGATTTTATGGAAAAGCACAAGGACGAGGACTATTTTCTCGTCGTATCCTTCGACGAGCCGCACGGTCCGAGCCTCTGCCCGAAGCGTTATCTCGACGCATACAAGAACTACGAATTTCCTAAAAATCCCGCCGTCTGGGATATGCTTGACGGAAAACCGGACTATCAGAAGGTCTGGGCTTCCGAAAAGAAGATCGACCCCGACCGCGACAATCTGAAAATCAAAAAGCCCGCGTTCTTCGGCTGCAACTCGTACGTTGACGAACTGATCGGCAAAGTGACCGCGAAAATCCCCGACGACGCGCTCGTTATGTTCACTTCCGACCACGGAGATCTTCTGCAATCGCACTGTCTCTTCGCCAAAGGCCCCGCCTGCTACGACGACGTTGCGCGTATTCCCTTCATCATCCGCAACCCGAAGGGCGTGCGCGGCGGCGTTTACAAAAACGGTGCCGTTTCGCATATCAGCGTCGTGCCGACGATCCTCGAATACTTCGGGATACCGATCCCGAAAGTTCTGCAGGGCGAGAGCATCCTTCAGACGTCCGTCGATCTCGAAACTAAATGCCCCGAATACGCTTTCTTCGAATTCACGCGCTTCGAGCAGGATCACGACACGTTCGGAGGACTTCAGCCGATGCGAGCCGTCACGGACGGGCATTACAAGCTCTCGATCAACCTGATGTCGACGGACGAGCTTTACGATCTTGACAAGGATCCGTACGAGCTGAAGAATCTCATCAACGATCCCGATTACGTTGAGATCCGCAACAGACTGCACGATCAGATCCTCGACCGTATGTGCCTGCAGCGCGACCCGTTCCGCGGATACTACTGGGAAAACCGCCCGTGGCGAACGGACGCTCCCGCGCCCGACTGGCGCTATCGCGGCTACACGCGTCAGCGCGAAGAGGAAGAATACGAACCGCGTCAGCTCGATTACGAAAACGGCATCGAGATGGTCCACGCACAGCGCAAAAAAGCAAAAGAGGGCGGCAAGAAATTCTCAAGTCTTGAAGAACTCACCGATTACCTGCGCCATTACGACGACTGATCTATGAATCTTCTCATCAAACCCGCTTCCGGCAGCTGCAATCTGCGGTGCAGATACTGTTTCTATGCCGACGAAATGACGCACCGTGAAACGGCAAATCTCGGCATGATGTCGCCGAGGACGGCGGAAAACACCGTGAAATTTGCGCTTGATAATTCGGTCGTAAGCTGCTCGTTTATGTTTCAGGGCGGCGAGCCGACGCTCCGCGGTCTTGAATTTTACGAAAATTTCGTCGGTCTCGTTAAAAAATACAACGAAAAACACCTTCCCGTATCGTTCGCGATCCAGACGAACGGCTATTCCGTTGACGACGATTTCGCGAAATTCTTCGCCGAAAACGATTTTCTGGTCGGACTTTCGCTCGACGGTCCGAAATTCATCAACGATCAGAACCGTGTGGACGCAAAAGGCGTTTCTTCGTTCGATCGCGTTCTTGAAACGGTCGGAGCATTCGAAAAATACGGCGTCAAATACAATATTCTTGCGGTCGTGACGTCAATCGGAGCCAGAAACGCCGCGAAAATCCGCGATTTCTTCGCCGAAAAGCATTTCACGTATCAGCAGTTCATTCCCTGCCTCGATCCGCTTAACGGCTCGGCAAACGTCCCCGCGTTGACGGACCGGCAGTACGGCGATTTTCTCTGCCGCGCGTTCGATCTCTGGTACGCGGACATTCTGAAGGGTCAATACGTCTATAACCGCACGTTCGAGAATTATATGATGATCCTGCTCGGCGGCGCTCCCGAAAACTGCGGAATGGCGGGCAAATGCTCCGTACAGTACGTCGTCGAAGCGGACGGCTCGGTGTATCCCTGCGATTTTTACGTGCTTGACGGTTATAAACTCGGGAACGTCAACGAAAATTCCGTTTCCGAAATGGATCAAAGGCGCGAAGAGATCGGATTCGTTGAACGCTCCGAAGATCTGCCCGACGAATGCAGAGACTGCCGCTGGCTGAAGCTCTGCCGCGGCGGCTGCTACCGCGAACGTATTCCGGACACCAACGGCGTTCCGAAGAACCGTTTCTGCGTGTCTTACAAGCAGTTTCTCGCATACTCCTACGACCGTCTCAACGACGCTGCGAGAAAAATCCTCGCGATGAAATACGGAAAATAAATGAAAAAGCAACCCGAAAAGGGTTGCTTTTTCGTTATTTGTCGGTGACGAAGACCTTGATGGTCTTCATATATTTGCGGTAGTAGGTCGCGCGGTCGACGAGGAATGTTTTGAGACGCTCGACCTCCGATAAGTACTTGCTTTCCTTGACGCCGTGCAATTTGTTGCTCATTCTGATCGAATCGCTCCACTTTTCGTAGAGTTTATCGGTCAGATCGACGTAGGTTTCGTTCTTGAAGAGATCGGTGTGGTCCGAATAGATCTTCTTTATCTCGTCGATGAACTCGGGGAACGCCATCAGTTTCGTCAGCCAAAGTCCGTAAATATCCGATCTGTGCATATAGGATTCCATACAGCGGAGTTTGGGATCGTTGTAGGTCGAGGACGAGCCGAAGGTGTTATCGAAGTCCCAGGTCGGTCCGCCGTACATCTTGCCGTTTTCGACGTGTACCCAGAATTCGTTCGTGTTGTATTCGACGGAGAATTCCTTGACGGTCCAGAGTCCCGCCAAAGACGGAAGATCGAGCGTTTCGAGCACCGCTCTGTCGCCCTTGACGATCATTCTGTCCCAGTCGTCGATCTTTTTCCGTATGTACGTATATCCCGTCGCACTCGTGTTCTTGCCGAGATTCTGCGGAGACTGGATCGTGATATGCGCGATCCCCTTGTTCTGCGCGTAATTGAGCGCGACCTGATAAGGACCCGTGTAGTTGTCGTATTCGAGAAGATACCCGGAAGTCAGATCGAGCGCGACAGCGCCGTCTTTGTAAAGCACCTGCGAATAGTCCTCCGAGAACGAAAGTCCCGATTTTTCGTTATTGACGAGCGAGGTGAGATCCTCGTACGCCGTTCCGAGGCGCTTATTGTAATAACCGAGGAGATCGTCGATCTGCCCCTCAAGATCGGTGATATTGACCTTCTTTTCGGAAATGTCGATCGACTCCATCACGTAGTAGTCGCCGATATACCGGCCGTTCATATAGACGTCGGCGAATTCGTAATCCATCGTGCACATATCGATCGATTTGGAGAAATCGGTCACGATGCCGACGCGCAGAAACGTCGTTTCCTTATTGGAATTGAGGACCCATTTCTTGTTCTTGCCCATACCGAACATATCGACTTTGCTCTCGAATTTGACGATATAAGGCTTCTTGGAGCCTTTCCACGAAGCGTTCGCTCTGCCCTTCATCGAAAAAGTGCCGAGGTCCGACGCGTTTCCCTTCTTGTCGACGCTGACGCCGCTGCCGTAGCAGTAGACGCTGTGATCGGCGGAGCCGTTCATCGCTTCGATCGTTCCCTTCGATTCGTCGATCGTCAGATAGACCTGCGCAATATCCGACGAGAACATCAGATTGACGGTGCGTTTTTCGCCGCTCTCGCTTGTGAAGATCAGCGGGAAAACGCCGTCCTCGGGCATCGTTTTGAAAAGCGACGCGTAGTCGACGTAATCGTCGGACGGAACTGAGATTCGGTGGCTTGCGTTCTGATAGTAGTATTTCGTCGTTTTGACGGTAACGGCGGAGCCCGTTCCGGTCTGCAGACGCAGATGATCGAGCTTTGCGCTGCCCGGCAGCATCAGATACTCTGCGTCGTCGATCGTCTGCGTGACGATCTTCTGCCCGCCGGGTACGTTATAGTGGATCGAGAGCGTCCCGCCTTTTTCGGGCGTTTCCGGCTCGTAGGCGGGAGTCTCTTTCGTCGTAACGACCGTCGTAACATTCGTATCGGCGGTCGTATTTTCACTTTCACCGGCGTCCTTTTCGACGCGGCTGCAAGAGACGCAGAAGAAAAGACACAGGACGACGAGTGCAGCCGCAGCTGCAGGTATCATTCTCTTTTTCACGGTGATCTCCTTGCTTATTTCTTGATGGTCTCGGCGTATTTTTCAAACAGATCGACGCCCGCCGTAAAGATCGGGCGGATACAGAACGAATACGTGAACGGCTCAAGCTTCAGACGGTATTTTTCGTTGAGCTCGGGGCCGCAGGAATTGGAGCCGGAGCCCGACTGCGCGTAATCGGCGTAAACGTACGTCTTTTCATCCGCGACGAGCTCGTAATCGTGCTTCGTGTCGGTCAGCGTGCGCGCGCTGTAATGCTGCGCGTTGAACTGTCCGCCGTTCTTGTCGTCGAATGCAAAGAGGAGTCCGTGTCCCTCTCTCGACGAGACGGAAGCGAAACGGGTCTTATAGTGGGAAGAGTTTTCCTGCGGACGCACGTAATGCTCGAAGTTGTCGGAAACGGTCGTTTTGAAAAGACCCGTGCGCGACGAGAGATTCTTGTCCTGATAGCTTTCGTTCGGACCCATTCCGAAGTAACTGACGAGTTCGCTGCCCGCGGGCATTACGATATTCATACCGTAGCGCGGCAGGTATCCGACGTCCGTCTTCGGGCTGACGACCGGCTCGACGTCCTGCGTGATCTTCAGCGTGCCGTCCGGATAGACGGTATAGCGGATCTCCGCTTTGAAGACGGGCATGTGCGGTGCTGCGCCCTTCGAGACCTTTGCCGTGACAGTCACGCTGCCGTCGTTTTCTTCACAGGAAACGCCGTAGCACTTCGTTTCTTCGGTCTTGTAGCCTCTCGACTCCCACTTCTGACGGATGCGTCTGTCGTTGTCGATCGGAGCGCGCCAGACGTCGGGAACGATCGGCTCCGCGAGCATTTCGGTACCGTTGTCAACGATCGAAACGATCATTCCGCAGCGGCGGCAGACCGTATAGACCGTTTTGCCCGCCTTCATGGTGAAGACGTCGCCGAGATCTTCAAGAACGGGCTTTCTGCCTGCCGGCTTCTTTTCGGGAAGCATCCCTTCCTGCACCGTGAACTGCTTGAAGCCCATCGTGTATCCGGCGGGCGCCCACGGAGTTGCAAATTTTTGTTTCAGATAGAACGTGACGTAAACGTACGCGTCCGCTCTGCCCTTGAGATCGGGCAATCCGATCGAAAAACGCTTGCCGTTGTGCGCGCCGATCGCAAGCGGAACGATGCCGTCCTTTTCGGTCTTGCCGTTGACTTCGACCTCGTAATAAAGCTCCATATCGGAGGCGTTTTCGAAGAAACGCATATTTTTCGCGTAGAATACGCCGTTTTTCGCATCGATCGCTTTCAGATGGATCGGCATATAGGCGATCTTGGCTTCTTCAAAGCCCGTATGCGGCGTTCTGTCGGGATAGACGAGGCCGTCCACGCAGAAGTTGCCGTCGTTCGGCGTATCGCCGAAGTCGCCGCCGTAGGTGTAGCCGTACTTGTTGTCTCCGAGCGGGATCGCGACGGAGTGATCCGTGAATTCCCAGATGCATCCGCCGAGGAAATTGTCGTGCGACCAGATCAGTTCCCAGTATTCGCGCAGATCTCCCGGACCGTTGCCCATCGCGTGGCAGTATTCGCACTCGAAAAGCGGTTGGATATAC
>JAZLHQ010000179.1:0-3414 GCA_045616925.1 Eubacteriales bacterium
GTCCGATCGGCCCGCGCCGAGCGGGGCGGCCGACTCGCCGAGCGAAAAAAACTTGGGCGGGGCGGGGCGGGCCTTCGGCGGCTCGATGTTCGCCGCCGGATTCTCCTTGAAATAGCTGCGCGTGACCGTCAGATATTTGTAGAACGTCTTGATCGCCGAGAGTTTTCTGCATCTGGCGGCGGGCTTGTTTCCGCGCACGGACGAGGTGTAGAGGAAGAAAGCGTAGATCTCGTCGGAGCGGATGCCCTTGAGAAAATCGAGATCGACCCCCGAAATATCCGTTTCGCTCATGAGCTTTTCGTCGGCGGCGTCTTTACCCGCGCGGGTGACGATAACGAAACGCAGAAAGAGCGAAAGATCGGATAAATACTGATGCGCCGTTTTCACGGAGCGGTTTTTGATCGTGATCTGAAACGAAGAAAACTCTTCAAGGATCTTCGGATAAGCGGACATTTTGAAACCTCTTTTAACTTCGTATGAAATAAATGTAAACTTTTGCGCACGTGCTTGCAATGTTCATAAATTGCAGATAAAATGGCAGTGTATATAGCTTTTTGAAGGATAGATTATGAAAAGATTTCTGAAAGAAAATTCGTATGAGATCGTGCGTCTTTTGCTCAATCAGATCGGACTTTCGATGTTCGGACTCGTGATGGCGATGGCGACGGTCAACGCGGGAAAAGCGATAAGGATCGTCATCGGCGTCTTCTGCATCGCCTTTTATCTGTGGCTCATTTACGATATGATGTACAGAAACGGTCAGAAGGACGGCATCAAGATCGAATCGGGCAGAATGCGGTATTTTTCCGCCAAAGGCGCCCTGATCGCGTTCTTTGCCAATATTCCGAATCTGATCCTCGGCATTATGATGTTCGTCGGCGGACTGATGTTTGAAAAAACGGGCTCCGCTTCCTGGGGACAGGTCTATCAGATCTTCGGAATGATCGGCAAATTCTTCCAGGGAATGTATCTGGGACTTATCGCCGTTCTGTTCACGGACGCGTACTGGACGCTGCTTCTGACGCCGCTTCCGGCGATCGCCGCCTGCGGAATCGGATACGTCCTCGGCGTCAGATACTGCGAGGGCTTCTTCCCGGCGAAAAACAATAAAGAACAAAGCAAATACTGACAAACCGGTTTATCCGGCATAAAAGCACCCGTTTGAGCATAGATTGTAACAGTCTTGATCGCGGGTGATTTTTATGAAGATTGCTGAAAAATACGTATTTTACGCCGCCCTGTGCGCGCTTTCGCTCTTCGTCGGCGCGTTCGTGTGCGTCGGACTGCTTTCGAACCGGAATATGCCGCCCGATTCCATTATAGCCGTTTCGGCTCCCGATGTCAAGAAGGGAGAGGGCGCAAATCGCAAAATTTGCGTGATTCTCGATCCGGGACACGGCGGAATGGACTCCGGCGCCGTCGGGATCGACGGAACGCTTGAAAAGGACCGAAATCTGACGATCGCGTTTTTAGTCGAAAAGGATCTCAAAGCGAACGGGATCGACGTCGTTCTGACGCGCTCGGACGACCGCCTTCTGACGCTTCCGGATTCGGGTCTTTCCGTCAAAATGCAGGATCTGAAAGCGCGGACGATGACGACACTCGGGTATGAAAACTGCGTCTTCGTCAGTCTTCATATGAACAAATTCCCGATCGAAAAATACAGCGGTCTTCAGATCTGGTACGGCGCCAAAAACGCGGATTCTCTTTCACTCGCGAACGCCGTAAAAACGAGCGTCACGAAAACGCTGCAGCCCGAAAATCATCGGGAAAACAAGAAAGCGGGATCGAACATTTACGTTCTTTCACATACCGAAGTCCCCGCGATCCTCGTTGAATGCGGCTTTTTGTCAAACGCCGAGGAATGCAGAAAACTCGGTGATCCGAAGTATCAGTACGATCTTGCGAAGGCGATTTCCGAAGGGATCGCCGATTACGTAAAACAAACGGAAGATAAAGGAAAATGAAATGAAAGCAGCCAAAACCGTCTATATTTGTGAAAATTGCGGCGCGCGCTATCCGAAATGGATGGGCAGATGCACCGCCTGCGGAGAATTCAATACCGTCAAGGAACAGGAAGCGGAGCCAGAAGAAAACGCGTCGCCTCGCCGCGGAACGTCTTTGTCCCAGCATACGGACGCCGTCTCCTATAAGGATCTTGAAATGCCGACCTATATGCGCGTCAAAACGGGTATGAAGGAGCTTGACCGCGTGCTCGGCGGCGGCATCGTCGACAGCTCGGTCATTCTGATCGCGGGCGAGCCGGGTATCGGTAAATCGACGCTTCTGACGCAGATCTCGGGGATTTTGTCCGAGAAAAAGAAGGTTTTGTATGCCTCGGGCGAGGAATCGACGGGGCAGATCAAATACCGCGCCGATCGCCTCGGCGTCAAGGGAAACGGACTCTATATTCTGACCGAATCCTCGATCGACAGGATCGTTTCGCAGGCTGAAAAACTGTCTCCCGACTATATGATCGTCGACTCGATCCAGACGATGTACAGCGACAGCGTCAATTCGACGGCGGGAAGCATTACGCAGGTGAGAGAGTGCGCGATGCGTCTGATCGCGCTCGCAAAGGGCAAAGGCATCTCTGTTCTGATCGTCGGACACGTCAATAAAGAGGGAAGCATCGCGGGGCCGAAAGTGCTTGAACACATGGTGGACGCCGTGCTCAATTTCGAGGGCGACCGCCAGCAGATCTTCCGTATCATCCGCGCGTCGAAGAACCGCTACGGCTCGACCAACGAGATCGGCGTTTTCGAAATGACGGGCAGGGGACTCGTCGAGGTCGCGAATCCGTCCGAAATGCTGCTTGCCAACCGGCCGCAGGGGATCGCCGGAAACTGCGCCCTCTGCGTACTCGAAGGCACGCGCCCGCTGATCACGGAAATTCAGGCGCTGACGTCCACGACCGTTTTCGCAGCCCCGAAACGCGCGGCGAGCGGCGTTGAATACAACAAACTCTATCTGATCCTCGCCGTGCTTGAAAAACGTCTCGGACTGCGTTTGTCGACGCTCGATTGTTACGTCAACGTGGTCGGAGGTCTGCGTCTTGAGGATCCCTCGTCGGATCTGCCGCTTGCGCTCGCAGTTATTTCGAGCGTGCGGGATATTGCCGTTCCAGACGATCTGATCGCCTTCGGCGAGATCGGACTTGCGGGCGAATGCCGCTCGGCATCCATGCCGGATCTGCGGATCAACGAAGCGTACAAGCTCGGCTTTACGAAATTCGTTCTGCCGACGGGCAACTACAACAAACTGAAAGAAGCGGGGCAGCTGATCGAAGGCGCGAAATATTATCCCGTTCGCAGCATCTTCGACGCGATGACCGTTTTCTCGAAATAATACGGACAAGACCTCCCGATCGGCATCGTTCGGGAGGTCTTGATATTATATATAATATATTTTTCA
>JAZLHQ010000180.1:0-5230 GCA_045616925.1 Eubacteriales bacterium
TGCAGCTTTCCGTCCTGCGTCTTTTTCTCAAGTTCGGGGCAGAGTTCGGCGACGATCTGTCCGTAGCGGATGTCCTTCGCGCCCTCGGTCATAATGAGGGTGTGCGTATCGGACTGCTTCAGAAGATACTCCAGCTCGTGAATTTTATAAGCGGTATTGACCGTGACGAGCACGGCGCCGATCTTGACGGTTGCCCAGAACGCGATATACCATTGCGGGACGTTCTACGCCCAGACGGCGACGTGCGTTCCCGCCTTGACGCCGAGCGCGATCAGAACTCTTGCGAACTGATCGACGTCGTCGCGGAATTCGCTGTACGTGCGCGTATAATCGAGCGTCGTATAGCGGAAAGCGTACTGGTCGGGGAATTCTCTGACCATACGGTCAAGCACCTGCGGGAACGTTTCGTCGATCAGAAGATCTTTCTTCCAGACGTACTTGCCCGTGTGCGTTTTGTTGTAATAGAGCGTGGTTTCGTTGCGTGAAATATCGCCGAACGCGCGGATATAGTCGATATACTGCGCGAACACGATTTCCATATCGTCGATCTCGGGGCACCATTTCGGATCCCAGACGAGCGATAAGTAGCCGTCGTAGTTGACGGAACGCAAAGCGAGCATCATTTCGGAAAGCGGAAGCTGCCCTTCTCCGAGCAGACGGTATTCGACTCTTCCGTTTTCGATCGCCGCGTCGTTTACGTGGACGTGACGCACGTACGCGCCGAGATTGCGTATGACCTCTTCGGGGCTTTCACCGGCGCCGAGAAACGCCGCCGAGAAATTCCACAAAGCCGCGAGATAATCGCTCGCGAAATCCTCGAGAACGTCTCTCAGAAGCGCGGTTTTGCAGAAAAGTCCCGCCGTTTCGAGAAGGATCGTGATCCGGTCCTTTTCCGCTTCGGAAAGCGCCGCCGTCAGAAAATTCTTGACGCTGCGGACAGCGTCCGACACGTCGCACGTTTTCGGAAGTTCCGCGCGCATACGCACAAACGGGATCTTCAGATTGTCGGCGATGCGAAGGCACTCCTTCGCCTCCGACAAACAGGACGCGGCAGAGGCGGGGTCCGCGATATCGCCGATGACGTCGATACACGGGATCTCAAGGCGTTTTTCGCGCAGATTGCGGAGCGTTGCCGCCGCCGTATAGTCGTAAAACGCGCCGGTCTTTTCCGTAAAGAGCGGATTATGAATATTGTGCAGTTCAATACCGCCGAATCCGAAATGGCGTGCGGCACGGCAGAAATCTTCAAACGATCTGCCGTGCCAACCTTTCGTGGAAAACGAATACTTCATCAAGCATTCTCCTCATAGGCAATTTTGTTGATCGCGCTGACGTAAGCGCGGATGCTCGCGCCGATAATGTCGGTTGAAATACCGTTGCCGGAATACACGCGTCCGTTGCTGCGGAGTTTGACGAGGGCGGAGCCCATCGCTTCCTTTCCCTGCGTGACCGACTGGATCTGGAAGTCGTCGAGCTCGTAATGATGCCCGATGATCTGCTCGATCGCAAGGAACGCGGCGTCGATCGGGCCGTCGCCCATACTGATGCCCTTGAGTTCCCTGCCGTTATCGTCGAGCGTGATCTGCGCGCTCGACGAAATGATATTGCCGTTATTGATGACGTAAGATTTGAGAACGTACGTCGCGGGGACCTGCAGAGCGACGCTTGCGACGATCGCCTCGAGTTCCTTGTGACCGACGTTCTTTTTGGCGGCAACGCGTCCGAATTCCTCGAAGACCTTTTTTTGATCCTCTTCGTTCAAATCGTATCCAAGCTTCGCGACGGTTTCCATAACCGTTTCAAAGCTGTCTTTTCCGTCCATACGCACGTTGACGTCCGCGTTCGGAACGGCGGCACCGGATTTTTCGCCCGATGCGCGCGCGTCCAGAATCCACTTGATCTGGTGCATAATGCGGTGCATTTCCGTATAGCGGATTCCCGACGAAAAGCCGCCGCGTTCGCCGCAGTTTTCGATCATCTGCGCGAATTTCTCGAGGTTGACTGTCTCGTTTCCGACGGAGGTCTTGACGGTATCGACACCGCGTCTCACCGCCATAATGGCTTCGGCACACGCAAATCCATTCAGATCGGGGCAGCCGACGCCGACGGGGAGATCCGTATTATTGACGATAACCGCCACAAACTCTGCGAATTCCTCGGGGAGCATCGTGGAAGCGCTGTCGAGTACGGACACGCAGGACGCTCCCGCCGCGACGGCGGATTTGATCGCCGAGATCAGAAATTCCGGCTCTGCACGCGTTGCGTCAACTGCGCAGAATTCCACAGAAAATCCCGTTTTGACGGCTGCCGTTACCGTTTTTTCGATCCATTCGAGCATTTTAGCCGGTTTCAGATGGCAGGAATACTCCATTCCGACCGTAGAAACGGGCAGCTCGATGCGGATGCTTCCCTTTTCGGCGCGTGACAGTGCCGCGGCGGCGTTTTCAACGCTTTCAAGCGTTTTTCCCGCCGCGACGGACAGTTCCGCGTTTTTGACGAACGAGGATACGGTCTTGACGAAAAGCACGTCCGTTTTGAGATTTTCGATCGCCGGCAGCTCGATCCGGTCGACTCCGAGTTTTTCGAGCTGCCTTGCGATCTCAAGCTTTTCCTTGAAGGAAAAACCTGCGTTCGCAGACGCGAGTGTCGTATCGGAAATTCTGATTCGTTTCATAATTCTTTCCTATAAAAGTATTAGTCGATCGGGCAAGTCCAGCCGAACGCATCGTTCAGTTTGCCCCACTGGATACCGGTCAGCGTGTCGTAAAGATGCTGCGTGATCGCGCCGATCTTGCCGCCGTTGACGGTGTATTTGACGTCCTTGTAGCAGAGTTCTCCGATCGGAGAAACGACCGCCGCGGTGCCGCAGCCCCAGGCTTCTTCAAGCGTGCCGTCTTCCATCGCCTTTGCGAGTTCATCAACGCTCAGAAGTCTTTCACTGACCTTGTAGCCCTCTTTCTTGAGGATCTCGATGCAGGATTTGCGCGTGATGCCCGGCAGAATGGAACCGGTCAGCGCGGGCGTGACGATCTCGTCGCCGATCTTGAACATAACGTTCATGGCGCCGACTTCCTCGATGTACTTTCTCTCGACGCCGTCGAGCCAAAGAACCTGCGAATAGCCCTTCGTCTCTGCGCGGTGACCCGCTCTGTTGCTGGCGGCGTAGTTGCCGCCGCATTTTGCGTAGCCGGTGCCGCCGCGTACGGCGCGGACGTCCTCGTCCTCGATCATGATCTTGACGGGGTTGATGCCTTCCTTATAGTAGCTTCCGACGGGGGACGCGATGATCACGAACACCGCTTCCTTGACGGAGTGAACGCCGAGGGTCTCGTCGTTACCGAACATAAAGGGGCGCAGATAGAGGGACGTGCCCGGCGCGGAGGGCGTCCAGTCCTGCTCGCACTTGACGAAGGTCGTGAGCGCCTCGAAAGCGTCCTCTTCGGGGATCTGCGGCAGGCAGAGACGCTCTGCCGAATTGTTCATGCGGCGGATGTTCTCCATCGGTCTGAAAAGCTGGACTTTTCCGTCGGCGCGGCGGTACGCTTTCAGACCCTCGAAGATCTCGGAGCCGTAGTGAAGCGCCGTGCAGGCGGGATGCAGAGAAAGGTTGCCGAACGGGACGATGCGGGCGTCGTGCCAGCCCTGTCCGTCGGTATAGTTCATCATAAACATGTGATCGGTAAAGATTTTGCCGAATCCGAGATTTGCGCTGTCCGGTTTCTGTTTCGGGCAGGCGACTTTTTCAAATTTGATTTCCATCATAGATTCCTTTCCGATTCCGTTATCAGTATTCCGCGCCGATCTTCAGCGCCTTGAAGTTTGCTTCGAACATATCGGCGTGCTTTGCGGAAATGACCTTCTTGAGCGCGCCTTCGAGGCTTGCCTGATCGAATTCGCCTATCTCCTTGAGAATCTTGCCGATCAGGATCATATTTGCGAGCGTCGGGATGCCGTTCTCACTCGCGAGCGCGGTCGCGGGGATTGCGAAGACCTTGACGTCGTCTCTCTCGACTTTTCTTTCGATGAGGGTCGAATCCATAAAGATCATTCCGCCCTTGACGACGCTTCCCTCGAATTTGTCGAGCGAAGGAAGGTTCATCGCGACGAGGATATCGGGATTCGTGACGATCGGAGAGCCGACGGGCTCGTCACCGATGATGACGCTGCAGCTCGCGGTACCGCCGCGCATTTCGGGGCCGTAGGACGGCAGCCAACTCAGTTGCTTGCCGTCGTTGAGCGCTTTATACGCCATAAATTTGCCCGCAAACAGGATGCCCTGTCCGCCGAATCCGGAAAAAAGAAACTGTTTCGTGCTCATTTCGTTTCCTCCTTTTGGGCGTCGGCGCTTCTGTCCTTATAAACGCCGAGCGGGTAATACGGGATCATCTTCTGATCTATCCATTCGAGCGCCGCTTTCGGCGTCATACCCCAGTTGGTCGGGCAGGAGGAAATGACCTCGACGAGCGAGAAGCCCTTGCCCGCGATCTGATTTTCAAACGCCTTTTTGATCGCTTTCTTGGCAGATCTCAGATTCTTGATGTTGTTGACCGTAACGCGCTCGAGATATTCGGGTCCTTCGAGCTGCGAAAGCATTTCGCAGACCTTGACGGGATAGCCGCACATCTTGGGATCGCGTCCGTAGGGAGACGTCTGCGTGACCTGACCGACGAGCGAGGTCGGAGCCATCTGACCGCCCGTCATACCGTAGATCGCGTTGTTGATGAAGATGACCGTGATATTCTCGTTTCTCGCGGCTGCGTGAACGATCTCCGCCATACCGATGGAAGCGAGGTCGCCGTCACCCTGATACGTGAAGACGATATTTTCGGGATCGGCGCGCTTGACGCCGGTAGCGACCGCCGGAGCGCGTCCGTGCGCCGCTTCGATCATATCGCAGTTGAAATAATTATACGCCATAACGGAGCATCCGACGGGCGCGACGCCGATCGTTTTTCCTTCGATTCCGAGTTCGTCGATCGCTTCCGCGACGAGTCTGTGGATAATGCCGTGCGTGCATCCCGGGCAGTAGTGGAGCGGGGCGTCCGTCAGTGCGTGAGGTTTCTTGAATACGACCATGATTATTTACCTCCGTTCTTTGCGATGTCAACGATCGCCTTCAAAACCTGCTCGGGGGACGGGATCATACCGCCCACGCGGCTGCAGAGCGTGACGGGGACGCGGCACTCGGTTGCAAGGCGCACGTCTTCGATCATCTGACCCATGTTAAGCT
>JAZLHQ010000181.1:0-5971 GCA_045616925.1 Eubacteriales bacterium
TCGGAGGGCAGGACGGACACGGCGACCGCCGCGTTCCCGTTCTTTCCGTCGCGTTTATAATTGCTCATTCCGTTCGTGACGACGCCGTTTTCTTCCGAAGCGGCGGCGACGACGGTGCCTCCCGGACACATACAGAAGGAATAGACGCCCCTCTCTCCCTCGCGGTGCGAGAGATTGTATTCGGCAGGCGGGAGCTTGTCGGCAAATTTGCCGTACATGGATTCGTTCAGCTCGCTCTGCAGATGCTCGACGCGCACGCCGACGGAAAAGGGTTTGGATTCCATCGAAAAGCCCGCTTCGTAAAGCATTTGATAGGTGTCGCGCGCCGAATGTCCGATCGCGAGAATCACGGACGAGGCGGCGATTTCGCCCGCCGACGTTTTAACGGCGACGGCTCTGCCGTTCGCCGTCAGGATCTTCTCAAGCGAGGTACGGTAGTATATTCTTCCCCCGAGTTCTTCGATCCTATGACAGATCTTATCAACGATCCCGAGGAGAAGATCCGTTCCTATATGCGGCTTCGCCGCGTATAGGATCTCCGTCGGCGCGCCGAAATCGCAGAAGCGCGAGAGAACGTAGCTGCAGAGGGAGTCGTTGATGCGGGTGACGAGCTTGCCGTCCGAAAACGTGCCGGCGCCTCCGGCGCCGAACTGGATATTCGAATCGGGATCGAGCTTTCCCGTTTCCATGAATTCTTTGACGGCTTTCCGGCGGTCCTTGACGCCGTCGCCGCGCTCGATCACGATCGGGCGGTAGCCGTTTTCGGCGAGCAGGAGCGTTGCGAACATCCCGCAGGGTCCGAGCCCCACGACGACGGGCGGATCCTCGGCTTTTTCTCTTCCGATCACGATCTCCATCGGTTTTTCGCTGCACTCGACGGCGCCCATTTTCTGAAGCTTGTCCTTCGGGATATTGCCCCGGACGTCGGCGATCACGGAGCATACGAATACGATCTGCTCCCTTTTGCGCGCGTCCACCGATCTTTTCGAGAGCCACATCCCGTTATAACCGACGCGTGCACGCGAAAGGATCTTTCCCGCCGCCGCGAGCGCGATCTTCTCGACCTCGTCGGGCGGCAAAACCGGCGTTTTGATGTTCTGGAGAATGATTTTCATCTGATTATTTCGCCGATTTCGGATTCTGCGCGTTCACGGTGAAGCCGATGACGATGTCTTCGACGATCTTTCCGCCGCTGTACGCGGTGATCGTCAGATGATCCGTGTTGATCGCGTTTCCCTGCTGATCGTAGAGCTCGATCTGCGCGTCCGTCTTCATATTTCCTTTTTCCGTGATCAGCATGGAGGAAACGGACGACACGCGGATCTCTTTGATCTTTTCGAGTTCAAGCGTCATACCGGCAACGACGATCTTGTCGACGTTGACCGTCCTGACGTCGTCGATCACAAAACCTTCGGGGAGCGTCCAGCCGGAGAGGTGGACGTTGCCGCCCGACACGTCGAACGAGCGCGACGTGCTCTTATCGATTCTGACGGTAACTTCGCTGACCGACTGCTCGACCTTCGTGACGCTCAGGCTTCCGGTATCGAAACGCACGGGGAACTGATACGAGCCGGGATCCGCGATCTCTTTGTCGATGTTGATGTAAGCGACGATATCTCCGTCCTTGACGTTTCCGATCGCTTTCTTTTCGCCGGAGACCGTCAGAGATACCTGATCGAAGTCCATATTGTCGATGCCGAGCCGATTCGTTTTGAGCGATTCCAGTCCGCGCACCTCGATCTTGAGCATCAGCGTTTTTTCCGCGTATTCTGCCTCGGCGTCGCCGAGGGAATAGACGTAGAACCACAAAAGAAGGGCGGCGACGATCGCCATGATACGCGCGATCAGATCGCTTCTCTTTTGCTTCTTACGGCTTTCCTGCTCGGAATCTTCGTTCTTCTCGGATCTTTCCGTCTCCTGCGTGTAGATCTCGCCGGGATTGCTGCCGTTATTCATCGCGCTTATCCTCCTTCTTCCTGTTTTCGCCGTTTTCGTCTTTTTTCTTCTTTTTGAAGACGTTCTTCACCTTTCCGAAGAAGCCCGTCGATTCTTTTTCCTTTCCGTCCGCTTCTTTGCTTCCGCAGAGGATGCGGATGAGTTCCTTTTCAAGCGAATTTTTCGTAAATCCGCGGATCAGCTGCCCTTCGAGCGCCAAGGAGATCGTTCCCGTTTCCTCGCTGACGACGATGATGGCGGCGTCGCAGATCTCGGAAGCGCCGATCGCCGCGCGGTGGCGCGAGCCGAGGTCCTCCGGAATATCAAGCCTGTTCGTATTCGTCAGAAAACAGCCCGCAGCGGCGATCTTATCGCCTCTGATGATCATCGCGCCGTCGTGCAGAGGCGCTTTGTTGTAAAAAATGTTCTTGATGAGCGCGGGCACGGGATCCGCGTTGATCGGAACGCCCGAGCGCGTGACGTCGCCGAGCTTCGTCGAGCGCTCGATCACGATGAGCGCGCCCGTCTTGTTCGCGGCGAGGTCGCCGACCGCGACCGAGACGTTTTTGATCATTTTCCGCGTGCTTTCGGAATTTTTCTGATCCGTGATGCTTTTGAGACTGTCGATCGGCTGGCTGCCCATCTTTTCAAGCACGGAACGCAGTTCCGGCTGGAAAAGAATGATGAGGGCGATGAGTCCGACCTGGAAAAGGTTCGAGAGGATGAATTCGAGCGCGTTGAGGTGCAGAAGGTGCGCGAGCACTTCGACCACGATCAGCATGAGAACGCCCGCCGCGAGTTTTCCGGCGCGCCGCTCTCTGATGAAGCGGAAGACGAAATAGAAGAGCAGCGCGAGCACGGCGATATCGAGGATATCGAGTACCGTCACCGGGCGCTTATTGAAGATAGCGAGTACGTAATTGTTCATCATTTCCCGATCACCTGCTTTTCGTCTTTATTTCTGAAGTTTTTCATCTGTTTTCGCAAGGTCAGCGACGTTACGATACACAAAGGGAACGTCCCGAGCCTTTCGTTGTAAGCGTTAACCGCCGCGTCGTATTCGCCGACGCATTTTTCGATCTTTTCGCGGATCTTCAGGCAGTTTCTTTTCGATTCCGCGTTCATTTCCGAGAAACTTTCCTCGCACGACCCGTAAAGACCGCGCAGCGTTTCAAGATCCGTCTCAAGCGGCACGGGGATCGCGCACGCCTTCGCGTAGTTTTTGACGCCGTTATGAAGGGCGTCGAACGAAAGGGCGATCTTCTTTTCTTCTTTTTTGAGGCCTATAAAGGCGTAAACGGCGGCGCCGATCACAAAGATCGCGATCATTGCGCACAGTATTTCTACGAGGATCAGCATAAGATCATCCTTTCGGGTACAGTTATTTAGAATATTATAATATAATTATCTTATAATGTCAATCGTTTCGGAAAAGTTTACACAAAATTAAAAAACCGCGGGGCGCAATTCGCGCTCCGCGGTTTTTTGTCGGTATGAATTATTCTTCCGCGTTCAGAAGTTTTGCCTGCTCGATGATCTTCGCGGTCAGGTTGCCGGGCACTTCGTCGTAACGGATGACGTCGAAGGTGAAGCTTCCTCTGCCCTGCGTCATCGCGAGCAGTGCGATCGCGTAGTCGGTCATTTCCGCCTTCGGGACCTCCGCGTCGATCGTCGTGTAACCGGGACGCTCGTCGGAAGCGCCGGTGCCGAGAACGGCACCGCGGCGTTTGCCGTTGATATCGCCCATGACCGCACCGACCATCGCTTCGGGAACCGTGACCTTCAGTTCGCCGATCGGCTCGAGAAGGACGGGTTTTGCGAGCGGCAGACCCGCTTTATAAGCGAGGGACGCAGCCATCTTGAAGGAAAGTTCGTTGGAGTCGACGTCGTGATAGGAGCCGTCGTGCAGATCGGCAGCGAGGTGGACGACCGGATAGCCGGCGAGGACGCCCTTCTGCATCGCTTCCTGCAGACCCTTTTCGATCGCCGGGAAGAAGTTCTTCGGGACGGCGCCGCCGACGACGCTCGTCGTGAAGGTCAGACCCTCGTCGTCGCCGTGCGAGAACTTGATCTTGACGTCGCCGTACTGGCCGTGGCCGCCGGACTGTTTCTTGTGTTTGCCCTGCTCGTCCGCCGTGCCGCGGATCGTTTCGCGGTATGCGATTCTCGGGGTGGAAAGATCGACGGCGGGACCGCCGCGCGCTTTGATCTTGGAAAGTACGACGTCGACCTGCATATCGCCCATCGTGGAGAGGAGCATCTGACGGGTCTCCGCGTCGTTCTCGAAGCGAACGGTCTTGTCTTCGTCCATGATACGGACGATGCCCTGCACGAGCTTGTCTTCATCGCCCTTGCCCTTCGGGTTGACGGCGACGGTGTAAACGGGAGTCGGGTAGAACGCGGGCATATAAGCAACGGCTCCGCCGAGCGTGTCGCCCGTATTGGTGTTTGCGAGCTTGGTCATGGCGCCGAGGTCGCCGCAGGAAAGCGTTTCGACTTCGGTCTGCTTCTTACCGTTGACGGTGTAGATCTTCGCGATCTTTTCATCCGTTCCGGTGACGAGGTTCTTGAGGGTCATACCGGTCTTCAGTTCGCCGTTCATGACCTTGAAGTAGGTCGTTCTGCCGAACTGGTCGACTGCGGTCTTGTAGACGAAGAGAGCGGTCTCACCGTCTGCTTTGATCTCGATCTCGTCGCCGTCCGCGCTCTTTTCGACCTTCTTCGCGGTGTGTCTCGGGAAGGAATCCGCGATGATGTCCATCATCATATCGATACCCCAGAGCATCGTCGCGCTTCCGCTGAAGACGGGCGTGATCTCGCCGGTAATGATGCCTTCGTGCAGAGCAAGCGCCGCTTCTTCGCTCGTGATCTCTTCGCCTTCGAGGTACTTCATCATAAGATCCTCGTTGGTGACGGCGACAGCTTCCATCAGCTTATCGCGGTAGGTATCGACGCGCTTCTGATATTCGGGGTTGATGGCGCCCTCGGTATGTTTGCCGGTGTTTCCGTCGTAGACGTATTTCTTGAGATCGAGCAGGTTGATGAACGAGCCCTTTTCGTAAGCGGGGATCAGAACGGGGCAGATCGTCTTGCCGAACGTGTCGGTCAGAGAATCGAAAACGTTGTGGAAATGTGCTTCGGGATCGTCGTACTTGTTGACGAAGAACGCCTTCGGGATGCCCGCCGCGGTCGCGCGCTCCCAGGACAGTTCGGTTCCGACTTCAATGCCGGACTTTGCGTCGACAAGGATGATCGCCGCGTCTGCGGCTCTCAGAGCGCTTCTCATTTCGCCCTCGAAATTGAGGAATCCGGGTGCGTCGAGGATGTTGATCTTCGTGTCCTTCCAGACTACGTTTTCAAGCGTTGTATAAATGGAAAATCCGCGTTTGATTTCTTCGGGATCAAAGTCGCTGACCGTGTTGCCGTCGGGAATTTTTCCGAGGCGATCGGACGCTTTCGTAAAGTAAAGCATAGCTTCCGTCAGGGACGTTTTTCCGCTTCCGCCGTGACCGAGGAAGCACAAGTTTCTGATCTGTTTGGTAGTGAACGCTGCCATTGTCGTATCTCCTTTTGATGGTTTTGATAACCGAAATTCCGTAAAACTTTTTCGGATTTAAGTTATTATACCGCATTTCCGGAAATTTTGCAAGAGGCTGATTGGAAATTCTGCAAGTCAAATGGACGAATTTCACCGTTCCGATTTAGTTATTTTGCACAAATTTTCCCTGATAACTGTCTCTCCTGACGAGTTCCTTGTCGATTTCGTTCATCACGACGAACTTTTTGAGGCTGTAAAGCGGCGCCAACAGCTGATCCTTCGCGCCGTCGCCCGTCACGCGTCCGATCACGATATCGGGCGAGAGGATCTCGAGCTGGTCGCAGACGGTCCCGACGTATTCGTGAAGCGGGAGCGGCGCGTACGCGCCGGAAAGATAGAGATCCGCAAGACGCGTATTCTTGAGAACGTGCAAAAGATGTATTTTTATACATTTTGGATGAAGCGTATTCAACACTCAAGTCGGATCGTAGCCATGTC
>JAZLHQ010000182.1:0-15909 GCA_045616925.1 Eubacteriales bacterium
CTCTTCCATATTTACCGAGTAGCGAAAATATGCCAAACGGATATCCCGTCCTGTACGGTGGCGATATATTCACTGCCGTCGATCGGTTCTTCCAACGGCCAACAGGTCCCGATCATGCTCACGCCGAATGAGCGACTCTCCTTTTCCGTATCAACAAGTGCCCATACGCAAAGAGTGTTGCCTTGCATCTGAGCCGTCAGGAATCGTTCGACCGGTGCTGTGATCACGACGCACTTCGCATCAACAGGAAATTTCCAAACGGTCTTCATAAGTATCTCCCTTCGTTTCCCAAATCAATTTTCGGAATAAAATTCCTTCATGTCATCCAAACGCAGACAGGCAAGACGGCAGCCGATACCGGGATTTCTGCTATTAAACCCGCAACCGCAATCAATGCCGATAATGTTGTCCCCGTGCCAGATGGTCATCGGATTTCTGTATTGATAATACAAAGTCGGCGTGTGACCGAAAATCGTAATAATACTCCCGTCGTCATGCTCGGGAGAACCCGGACAACGCTCCCAAACCACATATTCCGTAAGCGATTTATACGTTTTCTTCCGGTCACCCGTATAACCGTGCGGAGATGACCCGTGAACGAGCAGATATTTCTGACCGCCCACGGTGAGGTAAAGATATCGTTTCCTGTGTAACAGATATTCATAAAGGTCTTTTTGATCTTCCTGTGGTAATTGCTCAAAAACCCGGACGGTATCATGACATTGGTTTTTGATCCAGAGCCTCCACGCTTCCGCGCGTGATAAAGCGGTATATCGGTATCCGAATCGTTCCGCGTATACCTGCAACATCAGATATTCGTGGTTGCCCAGCAGAAGCCGAGCATTTTTCATTTTCCGGATCCTTTGTAACAGCTCGATTCCGTAAGGAAACCGGTCGATCACGTCCCCGAGAATGTACAGCCTGTCTGTGCTTTTCAGATTGATTTGCGACAGCACGGATTCAAAGCGCTTTTTGTTACCGTTGATGTTGGACATAACGTAGACCATATCATGCCTCCCGTTTTCTCGTCTCGGACAGGTCCTCGTAACAATCCGGTGTGGCAAAACACCGGCGGAGATAGTCGTGCCCGCCGTCAACCGAACACGCCCCGCACTTGCAAGTGACAAAATCGTGCCGGCTTTTTGATTCAATAATCTCTCCGCACCGTTTGCAGCGGATGCGGTTGCGGATGATGGTGTAGTTGTCCATGTGCTTGCCGGAGCTGAAAAAGCTGTATCCAAATGGGATGTTTGCGGTATTTCGGTCGGGAAAATCGAGCGTTCTGCAAAAAGAAGTAAGTTACCTTGCCTGGATATCGGATCGTTGCGTTCCGGGTCTGACGTTCTGTGCGATGTGGATTATCCAAACTTGTCCTCGGAGCAGAAGCGGCTTTGCGACGATGCATTGAAACAAAAGAAAAGTTTGATTTCCAAAAGATCGGATCTCGGGTTGAAAGATATACCCTTACTGTTACTGTATTGTATTGACAAAAACGGCGGACAGGAATCTGCTGCCGGAGTAAAAACCAAAATTAACAGCGCGGAAGATGTTATCGGATTCAGTATTATCATCCCAGGAGAATCCGACGGTAGCACGCATGCGAAATCAATAACAGTCCAACTGCCGGAATAATTACCAAAAAGGAGATACGTAATGCTCGATAGGTTAATTCTTAAAACAGATTATGCCGTATCATACGGAAGTGTAACCTTGAAATCTTTGCAAAATGATAATATTCCCGAGCTGGATTTGCTTGTTCGCGAGTCTATACAAAACAGCTCTGATGCGGCGTTGGGTATGCCCGGACAATCGTATAATGTAAATTTCACTAAGAAGTCAGGAAAAACGTAAAAGCAGCAGGGCGAAAACCCTGCTGCCGTTTAATATGAGTAAAAAAGCACCGGAAAACAGAGTTAACCGGTGCATAAAATTGGCGGAGGTGGAGGGATTTGAACCCCCGCGTCGCTATGAACGACCTCTCAGTTTTCAAGACTGATCTCTTCGACCACTTGAGTACACCTCCGAGTAAAAACTATGAAATTGTGTGGAAAATGCGTTTTAGACAATGTTTTAGACAAAGCACCAAAAAGCATTCGAACCCATTTTTGAGGGGCAAAAAAGTCAGGCGTGACAAGGGTTTTCAAAAATCGTCTTCCGAACTGACAACACTTTTTCAAGACCGCAGCGTTATGATCCTGTCGCAGCTTTCGGTATTTCGCGCTCGCTTCCGCTCGCCGAAATATCGGCCGCTCCACTCCGATTCCTCGCTGCATCCGCCGCCGGCGGCGCTCGGAAACGTCCCCGCTTCGATATCCCTCCGTACGCTCGTACGCCATATTTTAGCACGGCGGGGACGATTTGTCAAGTATTTTCGCAAATTTACGCGCCTTCCGTGACCCCGAGGATCGCGATCCCCGCCGTCACGAGCAAAACCGCAAGATATTGCCGCCAACTCAGCTTTTCCTTTAGAAAGATCCGCGCGAGCACCACCGCCGCAACGCAGTACGACGCGATCATCGGCGCCGCCGCGATCCCGTTGCCCGACATCGCGTAAACGTACGTATACTGTCCCGCACACTCGAGCCCCGCCGCGATGAAACGCGCAGGCGTATAGCTTTCGCCTTTTTCATTCCGGAAAAGAGGCTGCTTTCTGACAACGATCAGATAGAAGAGAATGACGATCGCGCAGGCGAAAAACGTCAGCTCGTAGGAAATATTCGCAACGTCCTCGAACGTCTCCTCCGTGACGCCGACGAGCGGCGTTTTTTCGATGTCGTCGAGGTAATAACCGTCGAGGAACGTGCCGAGGCTGTCGATGAGGCAATAAATGATCGGCATAAAGAACGCGGCGATGCCGATCTTGTATTTTTGATTCGTCTTCTCGAAATATTCGTCCTCGCGGCGCTTTTCAAACACGCCGAGCAGAAAAACGCCGACCGAGATCAGCACGATCGCCGCGAGCGACCAGAGATCCGGCATCTTTCGCAGAACGATCACGAGCAGAAGGCACGAGACGGCGCCGGAGGCGTTCTGGATCGGCGAGCTTACCGACAATTCGAGATATTTGAGCCCGAAATAGCCGACGGTCATCGACAGAATATACATCAGGGAAACGGGGAAGTAGATCAGAAGATTGCGAAAATCGTAGGAGACCTTGCCGAAAAGGATCGTCGAGAGGGCGAAAACGCCCATCATGAGCCCGACCGCCGCCGACGTTTTCAGATGACTGTAACGGTCGGATTCGTCCGCACCTTTTTTATAGAAAAGATCGGCGCCACCCCACGCAAACACGGTGATCAGAGCAAACAAAAACCACATAAAGCGCACCTCCCAAAAAATCTGATCTCATTATAGCACACTTTTTTTCCGATTGCAAGGGGCAATTTTTGACGCAAGATGCGCGAAAATACAAACTTGTATGCTCGTTTTTGCAATTCCATTGACTTTTGTAATGCGGTATAATAAAATAAAACAGGAGGTACGGCACTATGAAAAAAATAATCGGATTTTTGCTTGCAGTTGTGATGCTCCTTTCTGCGGCGGCGCTGCTCGGAGCATGCGCAAAAAAAGAGAAAAACAAAAACGAGGACGTCGACTCCGATGACGACTATCTGACGGGACTTGACTTCAACGGAGCGGAGATCCGCTTCGTCGTTTCGGATTCCTCGCAGGAGATGAACAGTCTCAGCGGTCAGTCCGTCTCGGTCGAGGAACGTGACGGCGACACGGTCAGCATCGCGCTTTACGACCGCAACGCCCTGATCGAAAGCCGGCTCAACGTCGACATCCAGCTCCTTATGATGACGAGCCACACGAATTTCACGGCGCAGGTGCAGACGATGCTCGACACCGGAACGGACGAATTCGACGTCTTCATGGCGCAGCAGGCGAACGACATCGACCTCTGCCTCAACGGCGATATGGTCGATCTCAACAAGCTTTCCGACTACGGCGCCGGCTATCTGAACTTTGACGGCGGCTGGTGGGCAACGAATTATATGCAGCACTACGAGTACGGTCAGAACCGTTACTGGCTGAGCGGCGGCTTCGATCTGCTCTACATCGGCGGCGTTGCCTGCACGATCGTGAACGCGAATATGTACGACGCTTTCTGCAAGGGTGACTTCGGCGAGATCTACACGATCGCCAAAGAGGGAAACTGGAATCTCGATCTGATGGCGGAAATGTGCAAGCGCGTATGGCTTGACGGCAATCTGAACGACAAACTCGATTATGAAGACCGCATCGGCTATACGAACGGCGCGTCTTCGAGCTTCAACGTCATGGAACTGATGATCGCCACGGGCATCGAAGTGACGAAGCGCGGCGGCGACGGCTCGCTCGAATGGATCTTCGACGAGAAGAACAAATCGAACGTTGCCATTCTCGAAAGACTTTACAGTTTCCTGAACGATACCGACGGCGTCGGTCAGACTTCGGATTTCAAGGGCGAGGACGCTTTCCGCGACGGCAAGATGCTGTTCTACATCGGACGCCTCAGCAATCTGAGCGGGCTCAGAGAAATGCAGGACGACTTCTATCTGATCCCGACCCCGAAGCTCAACGACGCGCAGGATTCTTACCGCTGCTCGATCCAGGACAGCCAGCATCTGATCGGCATTCCTTATACCGTGCCGACCGACAAGTATCCCGCGATCGCCGCGACGCTTGAGTTGATGGCATATCAGAGCAACAAGACGGTCAACAAGGTCTACTACAACGAGGTTCTGAAGCAGAAGTACGCGCGCGACGAAGGTCTTGCCGCGATGGTCGACCTCTGCCACGATTCGGCTTACACCGATTTCGGTCTCATTTGGGAGAAATACCTGTTCGGTACGCACTGGCTGCGCAACAGCGGCATTTCGTCGAACCCCACCTCCGCGATCAAGAAATACAGCTCGAAGTGGAAGGGAACCTTCGACGAAACGATCGAAAAACTCAATCATCCGGTCGTAAAGACCTGAAAAAACGAAAAACCGCCGCAAGGCGGTTTTTTGATGAGTGCGGCACGTCCGATCTTACAAAATCTCTCCGTTTTCGTCGTAATCGGCGTCGTTGGGGATCGCTTTGAGCGTCTTGAAAACGGCGTCTTCACCCGACTCCGCAAGCAGACGCAGCCATTTCTCGAGAAGCGCGGCGGTAGCCCTGTGCATCTGATCGCGGCCTCTCGCGTGATTGAAATAATCGTATGGGTCGCCGTCGGCGTATTTCTCGCCGCGATAGACTTTGCTCGCCGCCATCCGGTCGCAGAGCATCTCCTTGACGTACCGCATCGGCACTTTTACGGGCGCGTAACGGTGCGTTTCGGGATCGACGTCCGTCCAGTATTCGAAATGGTGGCGGTTGCGCCCCTTGTGGTGCATCCACGCGAGGGAATAGCCGTATTTCCGGCGCTCGTACTCCGTAGGACTCCTCGTCCCGTCGTAGAATTTCGTGCCCGAGATAAATTCGGCGGGTGAATATTTCGACAGGTCGTGGGTAAGCCCCTGCCAACCGATCCCCGCCTTGAAACAATGGCGCATGACGAGGTGACGGTGCTTCGTGATCGTCTTGAAATGACCGAAAACGTGAGCCATCGGTAAATATCGCTTCCTTTTGCTGATTTTTAATCATTATAGCGCATTTTTACCGATTCGTCAACGGTTTTCTATTGCAATCCGCGTTTTTTTGTGTTATAATTTATTATAAAATTCAGCTGCGTAAAAAAGCAAATACGGAGCGAAGATAGGCGCCGAGCGTGGGATTTTCAGCCATATAGATCTCGTGGCGCGTGTTGCGCACGCGCGTGAGCGAGCCGTTTGCAAGACGGGAAGCGAAAAGAAGCGTCTCGCGGTTTCTGACCGTCCGGTCGTTTTCGGCGGTATAGATCATAACGGGCGGCGCGATTTTTTCCGCCTCGCCGCGTTTCAGGATCCTGCCGGTGACGCCGACGGCGGCAAGAAGCCAGCCGTAGGTCGGGGAATAGTTTCTGAAAAGCGCGTGAGAGCGCTTGAAGGATTCGTAAAACTCAAATCTCGCGCGGCTCGAAGCGCACCCGTCCGCGAAATATTCTCTGCCCGGGTAACGGGCGGCTGAAAAGATACGCTTTTCGCTTTTTCCGGTGCTTTTCGCCGCAAACGCGAGGGCCCGGACGGCAAATCGCGGAAGACCGTTCGTCTGCGGCGCGATCATCGGACTCGAAAGAACGACTTTCCGATACGCAGAGCGGTATCTTTCAAGATATAGTGCGGCGACGGCGCCGCCCATCGAGTGCGCGAAAAGGAAATGCGGCGCTGGAAGCTCCTTCCCGGCGTATTTTGTGAAAGCGGCAAAATCCCAGACGTATTCTTCAAACCGCCCGACGTGCGTCATCGTCGTGTCGGACAGACGGCGGTAGGACCGCCCGTGACCGCGCTGCTCGTAAATGCCGACCGCGTACCCCTCTTTGAGGAAATAATAGATCAGTTCGGCGTATTTTTCGATCGATTCGGTGAAGCCGTGCAAAATCGACACGCTGCCGCGGACGGCAGCCGGAGACGGGTCAAAAAAAGAAGCGAAGAGCGGCTTCTGATCGTAACCCGTGATCGTCAGATCGCGCCGGTGCTTTCTGAGAAACGGAAAGACGACGGTTTCCATTTCACGGCGGTAGTTTTTTTCGGAAATCAGTTTCATATTACAGGACCGGCTCGTTGTCTTTGCCGATATACGACAGAACGTTTTTCTCGCGGTAGAAGCAGAGTGCGATCCCGCCGACGAGCGACGTCACGGCGGCGCAGATGCCGATCAGGCGGTAGCCGAGGCCCGTTCCCGGACCGATCGTCGCGAGCGCCGTCACGAGCAGCATCGAAAGACTTTGCCCCATTTTGAACGCGAAGGTGCGCGCCGCGAAAAACATGGCGGATCGGTTTTCGCCCGTCTTTGCCTCGTCGCTTTCGGCAATATCCGCGACGATCGCCTGCGGGAGAATCCCGAACGAAGCGAGCGCGGGCGCCGATAGGACCGAAAGCAGAACGCCCTGCAGGATTTTCGGGACGGGCAGCAGATCGCCGAGAGACGCTGCCAGCAAAAACGCGATCGTAAAATCCGCGAAAGCCCACAAAACGATCCGCTTTTTGCCCACCTTCAGCGCAAGGCGGCCGACGGGGACGTAAAAGATAACGGAAAGTCCCGTCATCAGCATGAAAAAGAGGGTCGAATAGCGCTCGGACAATTTCAGAAGCGACGTGACGAAGAACGGAAGTGACGTCTGGAACATCGTGAGTCCCAGAAAATAAAAGACGTCCGAAACGACGAATACGCGGAAATCACGGTTTGCGAAAGTCTTGCCGAGCGAGGAAAACGCCGAGCGTCCGGACGGCGCGGACGAGACGTAATCCCGCTCCCGGATCGTGAAAACGGGCACGAACATCGCGCAGACCGCGATCAGTGAGAAGACGGCGAAAACGGTTCTGATCGCGTTCACTCTGCCGAGCGGTTTTTCGAGGACTCCCCACAAAAGGGGAGCGAGATACGCGAACGAGGCGCCCGCGATATAAGTGAACGATATATAGGTTGAAATACGCATTCTGGTTTCCTGCGTCGCGCCGAGCTCTGCGATCAGTGCGTTGTAGGGCGTGCAGTAAAGCGTCATAAAGAGATAAAAAAGCGTCACGAGGATCGTGAGAAACGCCGCGTTCAGCGGGGATTCTCCGTTCACGGGGCTGCAAAATACGAGAAAAGCCGAAACGCCGAACGGGATCGCCGCCAGCCGCATGAAGGGGATACGCCTGCCGTTTTTGCCGACGTGCCGGTCCGACGCGGAGGCGATCAGAGGATCCGTCAGCGCGTCGAAGATCCTGCCGAGCGCCGTAATGGCGCCGAGCACGGTCAGGACGCCGAAGATCACGCGCCCCTGCGGGATGAAGATCGGCTGTCCCGCTTCCTTTGCCGCTTCGTCCGGCTGATAGAAATTGACGAGCCAGCTCGACAGAAGTGCCGAAACGAGCGACCAGCCGAACTGTCCGATCGCAAAGCACCACGTTTTTCCTTTGGAAATCGTTTTCAATTCAAATATACACCTCACTGATAAAAAGGATGTAAATGCCATTATTCCGGCGTACTGCCGGAATGCCAAGGAGTTTTTATGAAATACACGGTCAAATTTACGATCAATTCTCACGAAACGGACGCGAACGGCGTCCTGCGCCCGTCGGCGCTCCTTCGCTATATGCAGGAGGCGGCGAATCTGCAGATGCACGTTTTCGGCCCCGATATGCGCTCGCTCGTTACGGAGCAGAATAAGACGTTCGTCGTCTCGCGCCTTGCGGTCAACGTCTACGCGGATCTCTTCGCGTGGGACGAGATCGAGGTGACGACCTGGGCGAATCCCTCGCCGGGGGCGGCGTTCCGCAGAAGCACGCAGGCGCGGCGCGACGGCGTGATCGTCGCCGAGATGATCTCGGTCTTTGCGCTCGTCGATCTGAAAACGGGCAGACTTTGCAGGACTTCGGATCTCAAATTCGGCTTTGACACGGACGATTCCGTGCTCGACATCGACGAGCCGGAATCCTTCCGCATCCCGTCCGACGTCGAAGCCGCTCTTTTGGGCGAACATACGGTGCGCTACGCGGACGTCGATTATAATATGCACATGAACAACACGGTTTATCCCGACGTTTTGTGCGGATTTCTGCCCGAAATGGAGAAAAAACGCGTTTTGTCCTTCGCGATCCACTATATGCACGAGGCAAAGCCCCACGAGACCTTCAAGGTCTACGTCGGCAGCGACGAGGACAATTATTACGTCAAAACGACGCTCCCCGGCGGCGCCGTCGGCGTCGAAGCGATCGTTATGACGGAGGACTTTTCATCGTGAAAACGGTCGTATCCGCCGTTCTTTCCGAGGATCCGACGTTTTCGGATCTTTTGCGGATCGAACTCAAATACCTCGGAGCAGAATGCACCGACGGCGTCGGCAGGGAATGCGATTTTCTCGTCGTCGATCTTGACACGGCGAGCATTCCGGAGGGATTTCTGCGTGAAAACTGTCTGACGTTCTCGCGCACGGATTCTTCGGCAGATCTTATAAGACCTTTTTCGATCGAAGATTTCCGCAGCGCGATCCTCTCCCGTTTTTCGCCGATGGGCATCCCCGAAGGGCGGAACGCGCGCGCGGGGGAGGCTCCTGAGGGAGACGAACTGTTGATCACGGATTCGGACGCGTTTTTCGGCGGGAACGCCATGAAGCTCACGAAAACGGAGCTTGCGCTGCTTTCACTTCTTGCCGAAAACCGCGGCGCGCTCGTCGGAGAAGACGTGATCCGCCGGACGGTTTTCCCCGGCAGCACGGGCAACGCCGTGCAGGTCTACGTGCGGTATTTGCGGCAAAAACTCGAAAAATTCACCCGCGTGCGCTACGTCGAGCGCCTGCGCGGGCAGGGATACAGACTTCTGACGGACGGACTTACGGTCGTTTTCAGAAAGGGAAAGGAGGACGCAGATGGCTGATTATTACTACGTCAAGGACGCCAAAGTCGCCGAAAACGGCGCGTTTCACTACGTGAACGTCCTTTTGCGCGCGAAAAGCCGCGAAAAGGACGGTGAGATCCTTGATATCGGCAAAAAAACGGATCTCCCGAAGACGGGAAGCGTGCGGATCGTGAACGCCGCCGGAAAGATCCTTTCGCCCGCGTTTACGGATCTTCGGTGCGTTCTCAGAGATTTCTGCAAGACAGAAGCGGAGGATCTTGCCTCCGTCTCCTCGTCTGCCGTCGCGGGCGGATTCGGGCGCGTCGTCGGCGCTCCGAACGGCAGGACTCTTCTCGATCAGGAATGGGCGGTCAGCTTGTTCCTTGAAAACGCGCACCGTTACGGTCTGTGCGAAATTCTGCCGACCTCGCCCGTCAGCGAAGGAAACCGCGGCGAAAAAGCGGTCGATTTCGACAAACTGACGTCGAGAGGGACGGCGGCGTTCTTCGACGACGGACAGTCGAACAGCCGCGTTCTGAAAACGGCGATGCAGGCGTGCGCCGGGAACGGCGCTCTCCTCATCCTGCGCGCCGAGGATCCTTATCTTGCAAGCGGCGTGATGAACGAGGGCGCTCTTTCGCGCCAGATGCGCCTTCCGGGCATCAGTCCTCTTGCCGAGGATATTGCGACCGCGCGCATCCTGATGCTCGCAAAGGACACGCACTGCCGCGTGCATCTGACGCAGGTCAGCACGGCGGCGTCCGCCGATATGGTGAGGCAGGCGAAAAAAGCGGGCGTGTCCGTCACCTGCGACACGTCCCCGCAGTATTTTACCTTGACGGAAGGCTCTCTCCTTTTCAAAGGCGCGAACGCGAAATTCCTGCCGCCGCTTAGGACGGAGAACGACGTGCGTGCGATCATTTCGGCGATCGCGGACGGCACGATCGACGCTTTATCGACCGATCACACGCCGTGTCAGACGAAGGACAAGTCGCTCGGCATCGAAAAAGCGCCCTTCGGCGCGGTCGGGCTTGAGAGCGCGTTCGGACTCGGTATGAATGCGCTCGTTTACGGCGGGTATCTGACCCTTGCGCGTTATCTGGAGCTTTGGACGACTGCTCCCGAGAAGATCCTCGGGATCAAAGACGCGGGAAAGATCAAGGATTTCGTCCTGTTCGATTCGCAGTCGGAATACGAATTCGAGCCCGAAAAAATGCGCTGCAAGTGCCGCAACACGCCTTTTGCGCATCAGACGCTCGGCGGACAGATCACGGACACGTTCATCGCCGGCGTTTACAGAGCGGGGAAATAGGGGAAACGGGTTGTTCGCACAAACACCGATAGGGGGCGGCGCCTCGACGCCCCGTCGTGCTGACAATCCCTCCGTCATCCTTCGGATGACACCTCCCCTTGCACAGGGGAGGCTCACGGGTAACCGCGTTGTTCGCACAAACTCGTAGGGCGGGGGCTTGCCCCCTCCCGGAGGGAGCCATTCAACGCTTTACGCTTTTTCAAGCAAAAATCCCACCTTCCGGTGGGATCTTTTGCGTATTCGGATCATTCTTCGACGTAAATCATGCCGTTTTGAACGGTCGCTTTGGAAATGCTGACGGGAAATTCGACCGTATTGCCGTTCTCCGTCTGCACGCTGCCCGTAAATCCGACGAGAACGGCGTCGCCGACGCGCAGGATCCCGGAGTCAAACCAGCGCGAAACGCGGAATTCGTAACTGTTGACCCTGAAGACCGCGCCGTCCTTCTTTTTCGGGCAGAGAACGGAATCGTCGACGAGGAAATATCCGTCCCCGACCTGCGTGACCGTGCCGCCGAGATAGCAAACGGAGAATCGGTAAGGCGAAGGTCTTACCAGCCCGTCGGGCGCTTTTTCGCCCTCTTTCACGTAAACGAAATACGATCCTTCGACCATGACGCCGAGGCAGACTTCCGGATCGGTCTCGGGAAAGGCGAAGACGTTCGCGTCAACGCTCTTGTCGGAATCGGTGTAGATGTCGTAACCCCAAAGCCGTCCGACGCCGAGGGATAATTCCGGCTCCGGCGGTTTCGTATGTGAGAATCCCGCGACGAAATAGCGGCTGCCGAGATAGGAAAGCTCGCCGTATTTTTCCTCGGGGAGCATATAATCCCACGGAAAAACGTATGCGATCTCATTGGATGCCGCCGAAAAGACGTCCTCCGTGTACGGCCGGACGAGTTCGCCGTAGGAAACGTACTGCTTTTCCGGATTTTTGCTTTGGCAGCCCGTGAAAAGAGAAGATAAGACGATCGCCGAAAGGAGCAGAAGAATAATAGATTTTTTCATAAAAACCCCCGTTATTCAAGATAAGTCACGAATTCGTACGCTCTGCCGATCGTGTCGGCAACGACCGTTCCGTCGTCTTCCGTATAGGTGAAATCTGCCTGACAGTCGTACTGCGAGAACAGACAGAGCTTGCCGTCCGGAGAAAATGCAAGCGTTCTTTCGGTACACTCTTTGCGTATCTCATTGCCGATATAAGACGGAATTTGCTTGAAATATCCTTGTATTTTCTGTGCGCAGGCGGCGTCTATTTCTTCGAGATCAAGTTCAGAAATGATCTTTTCTACGTCGTACGAATCAAAGGCGCCTTTGGCGGCGAATGACATACTGACGATTTCTCCGCTGAAAGAAACGGAAGCACTCAGACACTCGTAAAGTTCAATCCCTCTGATCAGTTTCCCATAGTGAAAACTGTATGATCGGTATGAAGCAGACCCGCTCAACCCAGAGCACGAATAACCTTGCAGACTGCCGACGTGTTTTTCAAGTGCCGCGTCCGCAAGTCTTCGTGCTTCTTCTTCCGAAATCGGCGTGCCCGTTGACTCCGGACGCGGTGCGCCGTAGTAAAAATTTACGCTTGTGGGTTTTCCCGTTTGACGATCGACTAAAAAACTGCACCCTTCTTCCGAAATATAACGGTCCCGAACGATTGTCAGTTTTATCTGCGGTACCGTCACTTGGTACTTACACACGTAATCTTTTCCGTCGAAGGTTATCGTTCTGGACGTTCCTTTCAAATCCGGGTCTTCATATTGAAGATATTGGTAAAAGCCCTTCCGCTCGATCTCCCCTTCGCTGCCGGATTGCGAATTGCCGATCAGATACGTTTTCATATAGGTATATTCCGTGGCGGTCTCTTCCGTCCCGTCGACGGGCGGGACGTCCGGCTTTTTGTCCGCGCGGTGAAAGATCAGCAGCGCGCCGACCGACAGGATCAGAAATACGGCTGCCGCCAGTGACGCAAGCGCAAGCGTTTTCTTACGCGTATCGGTTTTTGCCTCGTACGCGTCCTCCACGAGATCGAAGCCGATCCCGGAAATGGCGTTCGAGACGGTTATTCTTTTATTGGTCATACGTGAAATCCCTCCTTTTCAAGTGCCTCTCTGAGGCGTTTGCGCGCGCGGAAAAGGATGCCGTTCACACGGCTCCCCCGCACGCCGAGTTTCTTCGCGATCTCATCGGCGTTGAGTCCGTACCAGTAGCGCAGGATGAAAATTCTGCGCGAAAGAGTCGGTTCCTTCCGCAGAAAGCGGTCAAAAGCGTCCTTGAGATCGTTTTCGGAGACTTCGTCCGGAATGACGTCGGCGAGTTCGTCGATCGGAAGCGTCTCGCCGCCGCGTTTTCCGGCAGAGAGATATTCGAGGCGGTTGATCGCGAGCTGACGCGTGATCCTGCCGAGGAACGGCTTCAAGGGCGACGGTTTCAAGGGCGGGATCGAGTTCCACGCTTTCAAGTACGTGTCGTTGACGATCTCGTTTGCGTCCTCGTCGCTTTTGAGGATCGAGCGGGCGATGTATTGAAGGTACGGACCGTACGCTTTTTCGCTCTCTTTGATCGCATCTTCGGAGCGCGCAAAAAAGAGTTCGACGATCTTTTCGTCCGTCATATCGGGATCTCCTTTCGTTTTATTTGAAGGCCTTTCACTTACATATACAAGAAACGCGCGCGGATTTTTACGCCGCCGCTGTAAATTATTCAAAAAAACCACCGCTCGCGGTGGTTTTTTGCTATTTTTCGTCGTGATACCGCTTCGCGGCGGCGACGAACGCCTCGAAAAGCGCTCTCGCGGACGGATCCGTGCGGTAAAAACGCTCCGGATGCCACTGCACCGCGAGGAAGAATCGATTCGTTTTTTCGATCGGCTCGATCGCCTCGACGATCCCGTCCGCCGCCGAAAAAGCGCACGCGCAGAATCCCTTCGCAACGTCCTTCACCGCCTGATGGTGAAAAGTGTTGACGGGGATCACGTCCGACGCCGAAAGGGCGCGCAGCGCCGTGCCGCCGACGACTTTCACCTCGTGCGTGCATTGATCGGCGGGCTCCTTCTGCTGATGTCTGGGAATGTCCTGCCAGAGAGTGCCGCCGAGCGAGACGTTCAGAAGCTGGATCCCGCGGCAGATGCCGAGGATGGGGATCTGCGTGACGATCGCACGGCGGGCAAGCTCGAGCTCGAACGCGTCGCGTTTTTCGCAGACCGAGACGTTGTCGGCGGTGATCGTTTCGCCGTAACGTACGGGATCGACGTCGGCACCGCCCGAGAAAAGGATGCCGTCGAGCCCGAACTCTTCGAAAACGAGGTCGGCGCCGTCTGCGCCGACGTCGTAGGGAAGGACCACGGGCAGTCCGCCCGCGTCGATGATCGCGTTCAGATAACTCGTTTTCGTGCGGGTCTCGGTCGCTAAATCGTTCATAGAGGTCGTGAGACCGATCAGAGGTCGTTTGTCAGACATCGGTATTTTCCTCCGTATTTTTGCCGCTTTTTGCCGAAAGCCATATCAGAAGCACCGAAATATCGGCGGGGGAGACGCCCGAAATGCGCGACGCCTGACCGATGTTCAGGGGTTTTACGAGGGATAATTTCTGCCGCGCTTCGATGCGGATGCCGGGGATCTGCGCGTAGTCGACGTCCGCGGGGATCTCGCGCTCCTCGAGTTTTTGACGGCGATGCACTTCGGCGATCTGCCGCTTGATGTAGCCCTCGTACTTGATCGCCGTTTCGGCAGAGAGCGTTACCGAACGCGGCAGTTTTTCGCGCCCCTTGTCGATCGCGGCGCATTTTTCGTAGTCGAGCTGCGGACGCCGCAGGAGATCCGCGAGCGAGATGCCCGTATGCACTTCGGGGAGTCCGTTTTCGGTGAGAAACGCGTTGAGCTCGTCACTCGGCGGGAAGAACGTGGTTTGGGCGCGGGAAATCTCCGCTTCGATCAGACGCTGCTTTTCTTCAAATTCTGCAAATCTTTCGTCGGAAACGAGTCCGACGCGGTGCCCGTAAGGGGTCAGACGCGCGTCCGCGTTGTCCTGCCGGAGGAGAAGGCGGTATTCGCTTCTGCTCGTCATGATGCGGTAGGGCTCGTTCGTGCCCTTCGTCACGAGATCGTCGATCAGCGTGCCGACGTAGGACGAGTCGCGCGAGAGCGTCAGAGGCGGCTCGTTCTTGATTTTCAGAGACGCGTTGATGCCCGCGATCAGACCCTGTGCGGCGGCCTCCTCGTAGCCCGAGGTGCCGTTGAACTGTCCCGCACCGTAAAGTCCGGGGAAATTCTTGAATTCGAGGGTCGGGAAGAGCTGCAGGGGGTCGATGCAGTCGTATTCGATCGCGTAAGCGGGACGCATCATCACGGCGTTCTCAAAGCCCTCGAGAGTATGGAGCATTTTGAGCTGCACTTCTTCGGGCAGAGAGGACGAAAATCCCTGCAGATACATTTCTTTCGTATCTGCGCCGCACGGCTCGACGAAGAGCTGATGGCGCGGTTTGTCCGCAAAACGCGTCACCTTGTCCTCGATCGAGGGACAGTAGCGCGGACCCGTTCCCTTGATGACGCCGCCGAAAAGCGGGCTGCGGTCAAGGTTTTCGCGGATGATTCTGTGCGTTTCTTCGTTCGTATAGACGATGTGGCAGGGGATCTGCTCTTTTTGGTCGTAGAGATCGGGATCGGTCAGAGAGGAGAACGGCAGCGTGCCGCCTTCGCCCTCCTGCACTTCGAGTTTCGAATAGTCGATCGAATCGGAATGCACGCGCGGAGGCGTGCCGGTCTTGAAGCGCATGATGCGAACGCCGGCGTCCAGAAGACAGCCGGAGAGACTGCTTGCCGACTGCATCGCGTCGGGGCCGACTTCGGCGATCGCTTCGCCCGTGATCGTGCGGCTTTTCAGATACGTGCCGGTCGCTGCGATCGCCGCTTTGACGGAAAAGACGGCGCCCGTCGCCGTGACGACGCCCGTGACGCGCTTTTTTTCGTCGAAGAGGATCCTGACGATCTCCGCCTGCCGGAGCGTCAGATTTTTCGTGTTTTCGAGCACGCGCTTCATATAAAGTTTGTACGCGGCGCGGTCCGCCTGCACGCGCTTGGACTGCACGGCGGCGCCTTTGCTTGCGTTGAGCGTCCGGCTCTGGAGCGTGACCGTGTCGGCAGCAAGACCCATTTCGCCGCCGAGGGCGTCGATCTC
>JAZLHQ010000183.1:0-6803 GCA_045616925.1 Eubacteriales bacterium
TGCGTCAAGGATTCGGGCGGACCTTATAGCTACGAGGTCGTCGAAAAACTGACCCACGCCGCCAAAAAAACGAACGCCGACTACGCCGTGGACGTCTACCCGCACTACGGCTCCGACGTGGAAGCGACGCTTTCCGCGGGCAACGATCTGCGCCACGGACTCATCGGCGCGGGCGTTTACGCCAGCCACGGCTACGAGCGCTCGCATAAGGACGGCGTCACGAACACGCTCAAAGTCCTTGCGGGCTATCTTTCCGAGTGAAATTCCGACGGGAAGGCGTATTTCTCGTTTTTATAATCCGAAGGGGTCGCGCCCGTTCGGCGCTTGAAGGCGGTACGGAAGTATTTGACGTCCTTGAAGCCCGAGAGGGACGCGATCTCTTTTTGCGAAAAATCGCAGGTTTTGAGAAGAAAAGAGGCGTAATCGATGCGCAGACCGTCGAGATACTGCTTCGGCGAGACGCCCGCGACGGCTCTGAACTGCCGCCGGAAGTAGGAATCGCTGATCCCGAAGCGCTCGGACAAAGAGGACACGCGCAGATCGGGATCGCGGAAATTTGCGCGCATATAGCGGATCTGATCGTGAAGATCGCCGCTCACTTCGTCGGGAGACGAGCGGAAAAGCTCCGCGATGATCTCGTAGAAGACGGCGGTCGCCGCGTATTTCTTGCCGACGTCGTCCGATTGCCAGATCGAAAGCGCTTTTTCAAAGAGCTTTCTGCATTTTTCGGGATCGCGCGGCGAAAAGACCGTGATCCCGTCCGCGCCGCCCGAAAGAAGCGTGAAATGGAAGACGACGATCTTTTCGGGGCGGCTGTTCACGCGGTCGTAACCGAGCTTTTCGGGCACGAACGCGACGCTGTTTTTGCCGGCGCAAAATTCTTTGCCGGCAAAAAGGAAGCGCGTGTCCCCTTCAAGGCGGAAGGAGAGGGCGGAGAAGTTGCGCCCGCCCGTGTGGACGCGCTCGCGCTTTTCTTCGTATAAAAGGATGTCGAGCAGGTCGATCGAAAAGTTGTCAAGATTCATAGATCCCCGACCTTTCCGAAAATTGCCGTATAGGCGCCGTCAAACGCGCAAAGACCGGCGGTATCGACCGGATTTCCGTTTTTATCGACCCATTTTTCAAACGTAAAGCCGGGATCCGGCAGAACGAGCACGCAGAGATTGCCGCTCCCGTCGACCGAGACGTCGATCCGCCCGCCCTCCGAGGGCAAAAGCGTCAGCCGGACGTCTTTTTTGACGTTCAGAACGGTTTTCAGACCGATTTCGTCGACCGTGACGGTTCGGGACGACGGCTTGAGCGTCAGAACGCGCTTCTTTGCGTCGTTTTCATCGCCTTCGCCCTGCGACAAGATGCCGGAAACGCCGTTTCTTTTGGATTTGAAGGAAACGCCGTCGCCGAAAACGACCTCGCTGCCCGATTCGCGCATGTCTGAAAGATTGTAAAGAAGGCAGAAGCCGACGTTCTGCGAGAGCGGGGAGACGATCTCGAAGCGGTTGTCTTCGATCGCGATCCCGTCGACGGCGTTCGATTCTTTGACGTAACCCGAGAATTTTTTCGTACCCGTGCCCGTGTCGTCGGGGCGGATGACGCCCGTTTTGTAGGCGGCGCCGACCTCCGACATCCGCGCTTCGGCGAAGATCGCCGAAAGGACCGTCTTGTTTCCGAGCGTAAAATCGTTGCCTTTGATCAGCACGTTGTGGATGCCCGAAAATTCGCACGCAAGACAGGGCGTGACAGTCGCCTTCTTTTCGGTTTCGTAGGTGAAGTCGGCGTTGCGCGTGTAAAGACTGATGAGCGCCGCATCCGCCGCGACGTCTGCATTGGGACGTTCCTGAGAGACGAAGCGATTGCCCGTGATCTCGACGTTTAAGAAATTGAGAAGGTGCAGCCCGCAGTATACGGGGTTGTCGACCACGTTTTCACGGAAAACGAAGCCGTCGCAGGAGAGTCCGCCGGCGCTCGAATGATGCCCGACCGCCGTCAGGACGGAGCCGTAGCGGTCGCTTTTGCCGAAATAGCATTTTTCGACCGTGATGCCGTAATTCGCTTCGTATTCGCCGGGATTGCAGGTCGCCGGTTCGTGCCCTTTGCCGCCGGTCGAGCCGTCGGCGATGCTCTCGATCTGGATCGTTTCGTTTGCGGAAGTTTTGGAGAGATTATATCCTGCGAACATACAGTTTCTGACCGTTACGTTTCTGCACGCGTCGATCTGCATCGTGTGCCCGACGCTGTTTCTGAAGACCGTGTTTTCGACGGTGATCCCGTCGCCGCCCGCGAAAACGGCGGCACAGTTGACGCCGTCCAGTTCAACGACGCCGCCGCTGATGAGAAAATTCCCGCACCCCTCCGAGTAATGGGCGGCAAAGGGCAGATTGATGAAAAAGACGTCGTAGCGCGTGCCCGCCGACCGGAGGATCGCGACGTTTTTCGATTCGGCGTAACTTCTGACGGCGTCGTAGCCGACCGCCGCGTCAAAAAGATTGCCTTCGAGGCGAAGAGAAACGTTTTCACGCATAACGAGCGTTTTGATCCGGTAGTTTCCGGCGGGGATATAGACCGTTCCGCCGCCGAGATCCGCGATTTCGTCGATACATTTCTGTATCTTTTCCGTCTGATCCGTTTCGGAGCGCGTAAAAACGCCGCGTTTCGATACGTCGACCGAATTCTCGGGCGGCGTGAACGGCGTCAGCGTCTGCGACGTGAAAACGCCGCCCGATATTACGGCGTCGAAGACCGCCGCTTCGCCGTAATCGTTTTCAAAACGGACGCTTGCGGAGCCGTCCGCTTTCGCCGTGATCTCGAACGCGTCGCTATTTTCCGCGACCGAAAGGATCCCGTCGTTTCCGCATCTGACGACGGCGGCGTCGAGCCCGAGACCGTTTTTCGGGACGGTCACGGTTTTCAGGGCGTCGGGGGACGCCGGCTGCCGATTGCACCCCGCAAAGGAAAGCGCGGACAAAAGAGCGGACAGCAAAAGCAGCGAACACAGAAATTTCTTCATCGCGAACTCCGTTTTTTTTGATTATACCACGCCTTGTTCCGAAAATCAATCCTTTTTGATCGAAAATCGGGTTGATTCGTTCCGATTTTTGTATTATACTAAAAAAAACGAAATATCGTGATTTGGGAGGCAATTATGTCGAGAAGAGACGAGATCATGGTCAATTTTGAAAAATACCGGGACGAAGTGAACGAGCGCGTCGCAAACGGGATCGAAAAGAACCGCAAAGCAAACGCGAAAATCGTCGTCAGGGATAAAAACGGCGCGCCCGTTTCCGACGCGAAGATCAGTGCCGTGCAGAAAGATCACGATTTCCGTTACGGCGCGAACATCTTTATGCTCGACGAAATGGAAACGCCCGAGAAGAACGAGCGTTACAAGGAGCTTTTCAAGGACTGCTTCAATATGGCAACGCTTCCGTTTTACTGGGACGGTATCGAGCCGGAGGAGGGAAAACTCCGTTACGGGAAGGACGCGCCGAAGCTCTATCGCCGTCCGTCTCCCGATCTCTGCCTCGAATTCTGCGAGAAGAACGGTATCGAGCCGCGTGAGCACGCGCTCGCCTACGAGCATACTTTCCCGAACTGGCTTTCCGAAAAGTCCGTTCCCGAGGTCAAGGCGCTTCTCGAGAAGCGTTATAAAGAGATCTCCGAGCGCTATGCCGATAGGATCAAAACGATCGAAGTCGTCAACGAGATGAACTGGCTGAAATCGCAGACGAAATTCTACCGCGCAGACGATTATCTGCCGTGGTGCTTTGAAAAAGCGGCGGAATATTTCCCGAACAATATCCTCGGCATCAACGAATCCTCGAGCTATATCTTCAAGGATATGGGCAGACGCTGGACGAGATACTATCTCTCGATCGAAAAGCTTCTGAAGTCGGGCGTCCGGATCGACGCGATCGGTATGCAGTACCACGTCTTCAACACCCGCGAGGACGAAAAGCTGAACGTCGACCACCGCTATAACCCGATGCACGTTTTCGATACGCTCGACGTCTATTCCGATTTCGGCCTGCCGCTGCAGCTCACCGAAATGACGATCCCCGCGTATTCGAACAGCGCTGAGGACGAAGCACTGCAGGCGGAGATCATCGAGATCCTCTATTCGATCTTCTTCTCGCACGAAAAGGTCACGCAGCTCATTTACTGGAACATGGTGGACGGCTACGCCGCGTTCGCGCCGCAAGGCGATATGACTTGCGGAGAGAACGTCTTTTACGGCGCTCTCGTGCGCTTCGATATGAGCGTGAAGCCCGCTTACGAAACGATCCGTCATCTCTTCTCGGAGCGCTGGAGAACGAACACCGAGCTGACGACGGACGCATCGGGCTCCGCCGATCTGCGCGGTTTCATGGGCAACTACGAATTGACGGTCGAAAAGAACGGCTGCAAAACGAAAGTCTCCGCGCATCTCGATAAGACCACCGGGGAGATCGTCATCACGGTTTGAACGAGCATACAAAAGCTCCTTCGGCATTTTTTGCCGAAGGGGCTTGTTTTATTTCGCAAACTGACTGTTGTAAAGCTCGGCGTAGAATCCGTTTTTCCGAAGGAGTTCTTCGTGCGTGCCGCGCTCGACGATCTGCCCCGATTTCATCACGAGGATGAGATCCGCCGTTCTGATCGTAGAAAGCCTGTGCGCGACGATGAAACTCGTCCTGCCGTCGGTCAGACGGTCGAAAGCGCGCCGGACGTTCAGTTCCGTCAGCGTGTCGATCGAGGACGTCGCTTCGTCGAGGATCAGCATGGGAGGCAAGGAGAGAAGAATGCGCGTAACGCACAGAAGCTGCTTCTGGCCTTCGGACAAGACGCCGCCGTCCTCGCCGATCACGGTGTCGTAGCCGTCCTTGAGACGCGAAATGAACGAATGCGCGCGGCACGCCTTCGCGGCGGCGATCATCTCGTCGTCCGAAGCGTCCGGCTTGCCCATCAGGATGTTTTCGCGGATCGTGCCCGTTTTCAGCCACGTTTCCTGCAAAACCATACCGTAATTGCGCCGCAGCGACTGCCGCGTGACCTTTTTGACGTCCACGCCGTCGACGCTCACGACGCCGCCCGTGACGTCGTAAAAACGCATCAGAAGATTGATGAGCGTCGTTTTTCCGCAGCCGGTCGGACCGACGATCGCGATCTTCTGCCCCGGTTTTACGTGCAGATCGAGATCTTCGATCAGCTTTTGTCCGGGAACGTAGGAGAAATCGACGTTGTCAAGATCAATGCGTCCGGAAGCGGGACCGAGCGTTTCACCGCCGTTTTCTTCGGCGGGCAGTTCGATCAGCTCGAAAAGCCGATCGGCGCAGGCGAGCGCGTTCTGGAGCTCGGTCACGACGCTCGACACGTTGTTGAAGGGCTTCGTGTACTGGTTCGCGTAGGACAGAAAGCTCGTCAGATTGCCGACCGTGAACGATACGGGATCTTTGATGACCGCGAAGGCGCCGCAGAAGGCGACCGACGCGTAAACGAGCGCGTTGACGAAGCGCGTCGAGGGATTCGTCAGAGACGAGAAGAAGATCGCGCGCAGGGAAGCCTTTTCGAGGCGGTCGTTGATCTCGTCAAACTTTTTCTGATTTTCATTTTCGTGCCGGAAGGCGCGCACGGTCTTCTGATTTCCGATCATCTCGTCGATGAATGCGGTCTGCTCGGCCCGCGTCGACGCCTGCAGTCTGAACATCGCGTAGGAGCGCTTCGCGATGAAGCGCGAGACGAGCAGGGAAAGCGGCGTCAGAACGATCACGGGGATCGCGATCAAGGGGTGGATCGTCAGCATGAAAACGAGCGTTCCGAGGATCGTGATGACGCCCGTAAAGAGCTGCGTAAAGCCCATCAGAAGCCCGTCCGAGAGCGTGTCGGCGTCCGAAATGACGCGCGATACGACGCTGCCGGGGGTCTCTTTGTCAAGATACGAGAGGGGAAGATCCGCAAGACGCGAAAACGCCTTCTGCCTGAGATCGTGCACGACGCCGAAGGTGATGCGGTTCGAAAGAACGCTCATCAGCCATTGGAAGAGAGCCGTCAGACAGACGAGAACGCCGATTTTTACGAGAATACCGGCGAGTTTTTCAAAATCGACTTCGCCTTTTTTAACGATGCAGTCGATCGCCCTGCCGATCTCGATCGGCAGATAGAGCGTGCCGAGAACGGACAAAAGCGATAAAAACAGGACGAGAAGGAGTAAATAGCGGTAATTTCCGATATATTGAAGCACTTTCCGGAGCGTTTGACGGTTTTGGGTCTTTTTCATACTGCCTCACCTCCCGTTTCGCGGTTCTGCGAATCCGCGATCTCGCTGAAGACGGGGCAGGTCTTCATAAGCTCGTCGTGCGTGCCGATGCCGGCTATTTTGCCGTCGTCGAGAACGACCGTGAAATCCGTTGCCGAAAGGCAGGAGATGCGCTGTGACACGATGATCACGGTCGGCTTGTAAGGCAGGTTTCCGAGATTCCTGCGAAGGCGCGCGTCGGTCGCGAAATCGAGCGCCGAGCCGCTGTCGTCGAGGATCAGGATTTCCGGTTTCGAGAGCAGCGTGCGCGCGATCGAAAGGCGCTGGCGCTGACCGCCCGAAAGGTTTCTGCCGCTCGTTTCGATCATCGCGTCGAGTCCGCCCTTCGCGTCGACGACGTCGCGCGAAACGGACGCGTCGATCGCCGCCCAAAGATCCGCATCGGAGGCGTTTTCGTTGCCCCAAAGAAGATTTTCGCGGATCGTGCCCTTGAAAAGGACGGCGTTCTGCATCACGATCCCGACCTTTTTGCGCAATACTTCGGGCGATAATTCCTTGACGTCCGCGCCGCCGA
>JAZLHQ010000184.1:0-4866 GCA_045616925.1 Eubacteriales bacterium
CGAATACGAGAATTTCAACGGCGCGTCCGCGACGGCGGAATTTTCGGGCGTTTCGATCCATCCCGGTTCCGCAAAGGGCAAAATGGTCAACGCCTGCCTGCTCGCGGCGGAATTCTCATCCCTTCTGCCGGCGTCGGAGACGCCCGCCGAGACGGAGGGTTACGAGGGATTTTATCATCTCTGCGATTTTTCGGGATCCGTCGAATCGGCGGTCCTTCACTACATCATCCGCGATCACGATCTCAAAAAATTCACCGCGAAGAAGGAATTCTTCAAAGCGTGCGGCGAAAAGATCGCCGCAAAATACGGCAGCGAATTCGTCAGGATCACGGTGACGGACTCCTACTACAATATGAAAGAAAAGATCGAGCCGCACATGGAGATCATCGAGCGTGCCAAAGACGCGATGCGTTTTTGCGGCGTTGAACCGATCGTCGTTCCGATCCGAGGCGGAACGGACGGTGCGCAGCTCTCCTTCAGAGGTCTGCCGTGTCCGAATCTCTGCACCGGCGGCGTCAATTTCCACAGCAGATTTGAGTTCATTCCCGTCGATTCTCTCGACAAGATCACCGAGATCCTCACGGTTTTATTGAAAAACGCGGTAAAATAAGAAACACAAAAGGACGGCAATGCCGTCCTTTTGTGTTTTCATTTGATATCAACAGTGACCTTTTTCCCTTGCAGATTGGCTGCGGATTTCATGACCGTTCTGATTGCTTTCGCGATGCGGCCGTGACGTCCGATCACGCGTCCCATATCGTCCGCGTTGACACTCAGCTGCAGCGTTACGGAATCGCCCTCTTCCGAGGTGACGCTCACCGAAACGTCCTCAGGCTTATCCACCAATGCTTTGGCGATGTCGGTCAAGGTGTCTTTGAGACTTGCCATTTCTTTCTCCTTCGGGGATTATTTGTTGATAACGCCGCTCTTGACGAGAAGAGCCTTGACGGTCTCGGTAGGCTGTGCGCCCTTCGCGATCCATTCGTTTGCCTTCTCTGCGTCAACCTTGAATTCAGCGGGGTTGGTCAGCGGATTGTAGTAGCCGATCTCCTCGATGAATCTGCCGTTACGGGGGTAACGTGAGTCAGCAACGACGACACGGTAGAAAGGAGCTTTCTTCTGTCCGAGTCTCTTAAGACGAATTTTAACCATTTTTGTTTCCTCCAAAAATTATATGTTTTTTTAATTTGGTTTCTTTTTCAGAACGGGAACTTCATTTTCCCGCGCGGGTTATTTGCCATACCGGAGAATTTCTTCATCATCTTCTGCGTCTGATCGAACTGCTTTAACAGCCGGTTGACCTCTTCGACGCCCGTGCCGCTTCCCGCGGCGATGCGCTTCTTTCTCGACGCGCTGATGATCTCCGGTCTCGTTCTCTCCTTCGGCGTCATCGACTTGATGATCGCTTCCATGTGCGCCATCTGCTTTTCGTCGACCTTGACGTCCTTCATCGCGCCCGGCTTCATTCCGGGGATCATCCCGACAAGCTGGTCAAGATTGCCCATCGAACGGAGCTGCTCGAACTGATCGAGGTAATCGTCAAGCGTGAACGTGTTCTTTTTGAGTTTTGCTTCGAGTTCTTCCGCCTTTTTCTCGTCGAACTGCTGCTGCGCTTTTTCGATCAGCGAAAGGATATCGCCTTTACCGAGGATCCTCGACGCCATACGGTCGGGATAGAACGGCTCGATCATATCGAGTTTTTCGCCCGTGCCGATGAATTTGATCGGCTTGCCCGTGACGTAGCGGATCGAACGCGCCGCGCCGCCTCTCGTATCGCCGTCGAGCTTCGTCAGAATGACACCCGTGATCCCGAGGCGCTCGTTGAACGTCTTCGCGACGTCCACGGCGACCTGACCGATCATCGAGTCGACCGTCAGAAGGATCTCGGTGGGGTTCACCGCTTCCTTGATGTCCGCAAGCTCCTGCATCAGAACTTCGTCGATCTGCAAGCGACCCGCGGTATCAACGATCACGAGATCGCGGCCGGTGCGGATCGCTTCCTGCACGCCTTTTTTCGCGATCGTGACGGGGTTTTCTTTATCTCCGAGCGTGAACACGGGAACGTCGACCTGTCTGCCGACGATCTCGAGCTGCTCGATCGCGGCGGGACGGTAGACGTCGCAGGCGACGAGCATCGGGTGCTTGCCCTGCTTTTTCATCATACCGGCGAGCTTGCCCGCGTGCGTGGTTTTACCCGCGCCCTGCAGACCGACCATCATGACGACCGTCGGAGGCTTTGACGAGATCTCCAGTTTGGAAACGCTTCCGCCCATCAGATTCGTCAGTTCTTCGTTGACGATCTTCAGAACCTGCTGCTCGGGCAGGAGGCTTTCAAGCACCTCAGAGCCGATCGCCCGCTCGGTGACTGTATTGATAAAATCTTTGACGACCTTGAAGTTGACGTCGGCTTCGAGCAGTGCGAGTTTGATCTCGCGCATACCCGCGCGCACGTCCGCTTCACTCAGCTTGCCCTTGTTCTTGAATTTCTTGAACGCCGCGGCAAGTTTGTCACTCAGACTTTGGAACATCGGTTTCTCCTTAATTTATTCGGCCAGCCGTTTGAGAAGCGCTTCCACGTCGGCGGGTACTTCCCCGCCGCAGATCTCCTTCAGTCGATCCGTAAGCTCAGAAAGCGTTTTTTGTCTTTCCTCGGACGCTTTCGCGAGTCCGAGCGCTTTTTCGTAATCGGAAAGGAGCGTTTCGGCTTTCTTGACGCCGTCGCGCACGCCCTGCCTCGTAAGACCCGTATTTTCGGCGATCTCCGCGAGCGACAGATCCTCGTTGTAATAAAGATCCATCAGTTCGCGCTGACGCTCCGTCAGCAGTTCACCGTAACAGTCGAGCAGCATCGGAAGCTGCATATTCTTCTCATACATTCGGCGCCTCTTTGGCTGTAAAGCAAAATACTTTACAGAGTATAGCACAACCCGTCCCTTTTGTGAAGGGCTTTTTTTATTTTTTTGCAAAAATATCCCCCTTTTGGCCAAAAAAGGCGCGAGTTTGGATCACTGAATCCAGATATTGCAGTCGAATACGAGGATATGATACGTGTTTCCGTTGCATTCGTAATCGACGGTGCGCGTAAGATGCTGCCGGAGCGTCTGCAGATTATTGTCCTCTTCAACGACGGCACCCGCGAGCTGCGAGCGCACCTGCGAATACTCGTATTCGGAAAGGAGGACGAAATACTCGCTCTGCCCCGCCTGATCCGCAAACCATGAATATTCGGACTGATAATAGTACGGCGTGAAGCCGTCCTGATAACCGACGTTGATATTGCGGGTCTTCACTTCATCGTCGGAAATGACCGTGATCGCCTGCGAATTCCAGAAGGTCGCGTAGCCGTAGGTCAGATTTTCCGATTTCAGTTTTTCGGTGAGCTGATAGAGGTCGTTGTCACGTCCGTAGTCCTTCTCCATTTTGCAGACGGCGGACATATTGAGAAGTCCGAAGCAAAGGAGCAGCGCCGTGCAGAGAACGGAGAGTCTTTGCAGATTCGTTCCCTTCATCGGCAGAAGGTCGCGCAGGAGCGAAACGCTTGAGAAGATCGCCGTACCGAGAACGGGAACGAGACGCCAAGCGGCGTTCGAGAGCGAGCCGAGCGTCCAGCCGAGCATCACGAAAAGCGTGACGAAGAGGTGGATCCAAAGAGCGTATTTCGTTTCGGTGAACTGCAGTTTCTTGTAGAGGCAGAATCCGACGATCGGAAGGACGAGGAGCGCGATCGAAGCGACGAATTTGATCAGCTCAAGCACGGACTGAAGGCTGATGAGCGTGTCGCCCGCCTTCAGATTGATGCCGATCAGCGAGAAATACTGCTCCGGGAAGACGAGCAGATGGTCGATCCAGTCGCCGATATTCGTGTAGGTCGAATAGGCGTCCTCGTAGCCGGCGGTGACGCCGTTCGCGATCTTCTTCATAAGAAGCATACCGACCATCGTGCCGGCGGCAAGAAGAAGGATCGTGCCGAGAGCCGGATGATTCTTCTTGTCGAGAAGCTTCGTTTCGGGGTCGAAGAAGCGCTCGCAGAAGATGGCAAACGCGACGGGGAGGGTCGACAGGACGAGCACCTGGAAGCCGTTCGTCGCCGTCAGAAGCGTAAAAACGGCGGTGAGAACGAGCCAGACGACGGATTTCACGCCGATCTTCGAATTGCTCCAGAAATCGCTCTTCAGAACGCGCACGGCAAGTCCGATGCCGAAGAAGAGCAAAAGAAGTCCCAGACTGTAATAGATCGTGTGTCCCCACATGATCTCGCGCAGCTTGTCGGAGCCCGAAAGGAGCAGAAGCTCCGCCGCCGCTGCGACGAAGCTCGCCTTCCGGCTCCACGAAAGGGAGCGGCAGGCAAAGAGGATCGCGCCGAAGAACAGGAGCGCGAAGATCACCATGCCGATGATCTGCGCTTTCATCCCGACGCCGAAGATCGCGATCAGCGGCACGTACCAAAGGGACGCGCCGAACGGCAGGATCGCCGCGTAATTGTAGTCCTCACTGACGATCTTGCCGGAATCGTAGGACGCGAGCGCCCAGAAGAGCGAATCCGAGCAGTCGGAGTGGAAATAGCCGCGCGAGGGACCGACGATATAATAGATCGCGGTATAGAGCGCGAGCACGCCCGCCAATATGCAGAGCGCGATGCCCGCATAGCGCGCGATTTTCGATAATTGTTCTTTTTTCTTCATATTATTCCGCTTTTTCCGATTTTTCAGCGTCTTCCGCCTTCTTCTCGGTTTCCTCGTGATATTCCTTCTCGGTGTTGACGCCCCAGACGTTCGCCTTGTCGGTGGAGCCCGCCTTGACGGCGCGCACCGCCTCGATCGCCGTCAGCATCGAGTGGTCCATATTGTTGTAGCGGTGCTGACCGTT
>JAZLHQ010000185.1:0-6079 GCA_045616925.1 Eubacteriales bacterium
GGGCGAAGACGTTGTCGAAAACGTTCAAGGCCCCGGTCCCCTCGTTTACAAGGCAAATTATCTGGGCGTTCTCGCCGACGGGCAGACCAACGGAACCATCACCGTGATCAATGCCACCCACGGCAATGAATACGCCGGCTATAAGATTTTCGATGCCTCAATCAACCCTGACAATATCGACGCCATCATTTACACAATCCGCGAGGACAGCCCGTGGTACGAGTTCGTGCAGGACTACTTCGATCTGACCGAATGGAGCGAGGACGAAGACGTTGCTATCTATCAGGCGAACCCCAAGGATGGCTTTGATCCCAAGACCTTCTTTGAAAACCTTCCCACCGAGGGCGTTACCCCCGATCTTGAGCCGATTTCCGATCATCGTGACGGTATAATCAAATGGGAGGACGTTCCCTTCGGCTACTATGCCATTACCAGCACACTTGGTTCCTGGGTCACGGTCAACACCAACAACCCGTTTGCCACCGTTATCGACAAGAACCAGACCGCCGTTCTGGACAAAAACATCGTTGAGGACAACGGTGAAAAGGTTAAAACGAACACTGCCTCCTTCGGCGAAAGCGTCAACTTTGATATTGATGTGTTCGCAGGCGATTTCAATAAGAACGAGCTCGTCACCTACTACCACATCAAGGATACCATCGACAGCGGCTTTGACTATGATTTCACTGACAGTAAAAACGTGACGGTAAAGGTCACCGGAACACAGAAAGGAACGCAGGGTGAAGACCCGTATGAATTTACGCTTTCTCCTGTCGATTCTCTGAACGCACTGCAGACGGCAAAATCCGGCTATTTCTTCGACTATACCGAAGGCAGCAGAAGCTTTGAGGTTGTCGTTAAGTGGGCAACGCTTGATGAAAACAACAATCTGATGCCCGTCTACGAGGACGAGTTCAACTATCTCCACGTGACCTACAGCGCAACGGTGAACAACGACGCCGTGATCGCCGGCGACGGCAACCTGAATACCGCGAGCCTGACTTACGACGTAACGTCCGGCTTCGATCCCGAGAATCCTCCCAAAGAGGAGCCGACCCCCAATGAGAATACCGTGGATCCCGAAGATCCCAAAACCACCACGACCTACGTCTACGCTCTTGCGATCGAAAAGATCGACGCGGAAGACAAGACCAAGCATCTGCCGGGCGTCAAGTTTACGACCTCCGATTTCCGCGCAGCGAAGATTTCCGACGGCGTTTACGAAGTGATCGCCGACGACGACACGACGTCGATCGAGGCAGACTTCTTTGAGGTACCCGAAAGCGGATACATTCTGATCAAGGGCCTCGGCGAAGGCGAATATACCTTCAGCGAAAGCGCGACGCTGCCCGGATACAATCTGCTCGCAAATCCCTTCAAGATCACGATCTCCGCAGAGGAAGAAAAGGCAGAAACGATCGGTACGATCGCCGAAACGCCCTATGCGGCGATCAGCACGATCGAGAACAGCACCGGTACCGAACTGCCCTCCACCGGTAGTATCGGCACCACGATCTTCCTCGTGTGCGGCTCCATTCTCGTGCTGGCGGCAGGCATTCTGCTCGTCACCAACAAGAGAATGACCAAAGAGGAAGTTTGATCATTTGATCGATCGCCCATCGTCCGGCGAAATATGAATAAACCGAAAGGTGGGGGAAAAATGAATGCCTCTGAAAAAGTATCCGTTTCCTCCGGAAAAACGAAGAAAACGGATATAACAGGGCATAGATTCGGCAGTTTGACGGCAGTCGAACCGACCGAGCGAAGAAAAAACGGTTATACGGTATGGCGCTGCAGATGCGATTGCGGAAAAGAAATCGAACTCGATACCCGCTGCATCAAGCGCGGCACGGTCACGGACTGCGGATGCAGGACCGTCGTAAAACCGGGACAAAAAGACGTAACGGGGCAGCGCTTCGGAAAGCTTACGGCGCTGTATCCGCTGCCGGAACACGGCTACGGAAATACGCTCTGGCACTGCAGATGCGACTGCGGGAACGAAATAGACGCTCCGCTTCATCAACTGACGATCGGACATAGAAAAAGCTGCGGCTGCATCCGGTATATGACGCCGGAAGGTGAAACGATACTCAAGGATTTCGTCGGAAAAAGATTCGGTCAACTGGTCGTCATGGAGTACGCCGGAAAACGCGCCGGTATGCACCGTTGGCGCTGCGTCTGCGACTGCGGGAACGAAACCGTAGTCGGGCAGACGCTTCTCCAGAGCGGAAAAACGAAAAGCTGCGGCTGCATCAAGCAATCGCAGATCTTTGAGAATATGAAGTTCGTGGAAAACACGTCCGTTGCCGCGTTGGAAGCCAGAATGAACCGACCGCCAATTTCCACTAACAATAGCGGATATAACGGCGTTCACCTCGGAAAAAGCGGAAAATGGGTCGCGCAGATCGGTTTTCAGGGGAAAAAGTATCATCTCGGCACCTTTGACAGAATCGAAGACGCCATTGACGCCCGAAAGCAGGGCGAGAAGATGTACGATGATTTTCTTTCGCAGTATTATTCCGAAAACCCGTCGACGTGACGGAAGTATGGCATAAGAAAAAGCACTTGCTTTCGCAAGTGCTTTTTCATTTTATCCGAAAACTCCGAATAAGAGCATTCCGAGGCCTGCCGACAAAAGGATCAGAAGGATCGGCGAGAACTCTTTTTTGCGGAGTTTTTTATAAAGGATCGCGACGGCGGCGACCGCTGAAAAGATCACTGCGCTGCGCCACTCGAAGTGAAAATCGCTTTCAAGATTCTTGACCGCAAACACCGTCGACAAAATCATCGTGCAGGCGGTCGCGAGGATCAGCCCCGCAACGACCGGACGGATGCCCTCGAGAAACGCGTTCACGCCCGCGTATTTGAGAAGATTCTTGAGGATCGCGGCAATCAGAAGAATGATGATGAACGACGGCAGGACGACGCCGAGCGTCGCCAAAAACGATCCGAGGATCCCGCCCTGCGACGCGCCGATGAAGGTCGCCATATTGACGGCGATCGGACCGGGCGTCGATTCGGACACCGCGATAAAGTCGATGAACTGCTCTTCGCTGAGCCAGCCGTGCGACAAAATTTCTTCCTTGAGAAGCGAGATCATGCCGTAGCCGCCGCCGAACGAAACGGCGCCGACCTTCAGAAAGACGAGAAAAAGACGAAGAAGATTCATTTTTTCGCCTCCTTGTCACTCTTTTCGCGCTTGCGGATCGAAGCGATCAGATAGACGAAGACGCCGAATGCGCCGCCGATCAGAATATAAAAGACGGAAGAAAAACTGACGCAGAAGAGCGTCGTCAGGATCATTCCCGCGACCGTCAGCGTCAAAAGGGTGACGTTGAAGACGTTCTTTTTCAGTTTTTTGAACATTTTGACGCCCGCGGAGAGGATCAGCCAGCAGACGCACGCCTGAATGCCGCGGAAAGCGTAGGAGACGTAGGTCAGGGACAGGAATTTCTCGAAGAAGAGCGAGATCAGATAGATGATCACGAAGGAGGGAATGCACATCGCGAGCGTTCCGAAAAACGCGCCCGCGAGTCCGCCGACCTTGTAGCCGATGTAGGTCGAGCTGTTGATCGCGATCGGACCGGGTGTCGATTCGGCGATCGCGACGAGATCGCTGAACTCGTCGTCCGAGATCCATTTTTTCTTTTCGACGAATTCGTTCTGCAGAAGCGCGATCATCGCGTAGCCGCCGCCGAAGGTGAATGCGCCGATCTTCATCATCGTGAAGAAGAGGGTCAATAATTTTTTCATCGCATACTCCTGAATCTAATAAAGCAATTATATCATAAAGTCGCGCAAATGCCAAGTATTTTTCGAAAAAAACTTGCTTTATTTCGCGGAATGTGTTAAAATATAAAAAATGCTTGAAAGGAATTCAAAAATGATCATCGGTGCACAACTTTATACGTTAAGAAATACCTGTCAGACGCCCGAAGACTTCGCGGAAACGCTCAAGCGGGTCGCGGATATCGGCTATAAATCCGTGCAGGTTTCCGGAACCTGCGATTACGAGCCCGAGTGGCTCGCGGAGCAGCTTAAAAATACGGGTCTGACCTGCGATCTGACGCATATCAAATTTCCGCGTGTCGTGAGCGAAGCGGAGAAAGTACTTGCGGATCACAAGATCTTCGGCTGCAGATATATCGGCGTCGGCGGCAACCACGGACTCGAAACGATTGACTATCTGAACGAAGTCATCGCCGCCGCGAAGACGAGCGGCAGATATTTCGCCGACAACGGCGCGACGTTCATGTATCATAACCACTTCAAGGAATTCGCGAAGGACGAAAACGGCGTCACGCGCCTTGAGGCGCTCGCCGCCGCGACGAAGCTCGACGAGGTCGGCTTCACCTTCGATACGTTCTGGGCGGCCCACGCCGGCGCGGACATCGTCGATTATATCAACCTTCTTTCGGGACGTCTGCCCTGCGTACACTATAAGGACGCGGTCGTCGTCGGCGACGAAGTGCGTATGGCGCCCGTCGGATCCGGCAACATCAACTTTGAAAAGCTCAGCTATTTCTTCGAGGACGCGGGCACGCAGTTCGTGTTCGTCGAACAGGATAAGTGCTACGACGAAGATCCCTTCGACTGCATGAAGAAGAGCTACGACTATCTGAAATCCATAGGACTTGAATGATATGATAAATACGAAAATTCTTTCCTCGCTCGAAAAATGCTTCTGGGACGAGAGACTTGAGGACAAAACCGAGAAAAAATCCTTTTCTATGCTGAAAAACGAGCGCCTGTCCTTTCAGATCGCCTATCAGCCCGACTGGACGTTCGACGGCCGTTACAAAATGCGTCTCAGGATCGAAGCGGACGAAAAACTCCTCCCATCGATCCGCTATTTCCGCGTGATGAACGTCCCCTCGATGCTCCCCGTGCTCAAGAGCAACGAGGATACGAACTATCTGAGAAGAGCGCCGGGACTTTATCCCGATCTGCTCGTGCCGTACACGAGCGAGATCAATCTTCCGCTCGTCGACGGACAGCTTCTTTCCGTCTGGGTCGAGATCGAAAATCCGCAGGTCAGCGGCGACTTCACCGTCGGTTTCGTTTTCACGAGCGAAAACGGCGAAGAGATCGGCAGAACGAAAGCGAAGATCCATATCGTCGCCGCCGAACTTCCGAAGCAGGAACTCATCTACACGAACTGGTTCTATACGGACTGTCTCATGACCTATTACCGCACGGGAATGTTCGATAACGAGCATTTCCGGATCATCGGCAACTTTATGGAATGCGCGGCGAAGAACGGTATCAATATGATCCTGACGCCCGTTTTCACGCCCGCGCTCGATACCGGCATCGGACTCGAACGCCCGACCGTACAGCTCGTCAAAGTGAAGAAAACGAACGGCGAATGGTCTTTCGACTTCCGCCTGCTCGGCAAATTCTGCCGGCTTGCGCTCGAAAAGGGCATCGAATATTTCGAAATTTCCCACTTCTTCACCCAGTGGGGCGCAAAATGCGCGCCGAAGGTGATTGCCGAAGTGGACGGCATCGAGAAGCGGATCTTCGGCTGGGATACGCCCGCGACGGGCGAATACGCGGATTTCCTGCGTATTTTCATCCCGAAACTGCTTGCGTATCTGAAGCGCATCGGCGTCGACAAGCGCTGCTATTTCCATATCTCCGACGAGCCGAATCAGAAGAATCTCGAATACTATCAGGCGGCAAAGAACGTCGTTTCGGATCTTCTCAAAGGCTATCCGATCATGGACGCCATTTCTTCCTTTGAGTTTTATCAGAAAGGGATCCTCGAGATGCCCGTGCCGTCGATCAACCACGCCGAGCCGTTCATCGAAGCGAAGATCCCGGGACTCTGGTGCTACTACTGCTCTTCGCAGAGAAGAGAAGTGTCGAACCGGTTCCTTGCGATGCCGTCGGAGCGAAACCGCGTGATCGGCACGCAGTGGTATAAATACGAGATCGTCGGATTCTTGCACTGGGGCTTCAACTTCTGGTACAGCCACCATTCCGAATATCCGATTGATCCGTTCCTGACGACGGACGGCGACTATTTCTGCGAGAGCGGCGACCATTTCGTCGTCTATCCCGCGCCGGACGGATC
>JAZLHQ010000186.1:0-2439 GCA_045616925.1 Eubacteriales bacterium
GAAAGAACAAGACGCCGTCAGAAAGACGGAGCTTCTCACCGAAGAGCAAAAAGAGCACTACCGCGCGTTCTGGGACAGAACGCCCACGGATCGCGCCTGTCTCAACCTCTCGGCGCGGGACGGCGCCGAGCACTTTCCCCAAGCCGCAACGCCTGAGCAGAAGTGGGAGGACCTCGACTATCGGGAAGCGAAAGCGGTTTACGACGCGGAACACCGCCTTTACTACGCGGACGGATTTCCTTCGTACTGGACCAATTTCGGACCCGGCAGTCTTGCCGCCTGCATCGGCGGAAGCTTCAAGTCCGCCCCAAGTACGGTCTGGTTTGAAAACAAACCCTATTTCGTTCCCGAAAACTGGGCGGATCGGAAAAGCGTCAGAATCGACCGCGAGAGCAGGATGTATAAACTCACGGAAGAATTATCGGAGCGGCTTTTGACGCACTCGGACAAGTTCGTGACGTCGATCTGCGACATCGGCGGCACCTACGACATCATCGCTTCCCTGCGCGGCACGGAAAATCTGCTCTACGATCTCTACGACAATCCCGAAGAGGTCAAAGCGTTCAGAGACGAGATCGCACCGCTCTGGAAACAGTATTTTCTCGAGCAGTCCTCGCGCCTGATCGATAAGCAGGGCTGTATGTCGTCGTGGATGGAGATCTGGTCGGATCTGCCGTACTTCACGCTTCAATGCGATTTCTCGGCGATGATCTCGCCCGATATGTTCAAAGAATTCGTTCTGCCCGATCTTCGGTATCAGACGGAATGTATGGATCGCTCGATCTATCACCTCGACGGGGTCGGAGAGATCCCGCACCTCGATATGATCCTGTCGCTGCCGCGGCTCAACGCCGTTCAATGGATCTCCAACGTGGGTAAACACTCATCCACCGACCCCTGCTGGTTCGAGCTTCTGAACCGCATCCACGCGGCGGGAAAAGCGGTCATTCTGCTCGGCGTTCGCGTTTCGGAACTCGAAGAACTCTTCAAGCACGTCAGTCAGAAGGGACTCTATATTTCCGCGAACGTGCGCGACAAACAGGAAGCCGACGAGGTCGTCGAAATGGCGAAAAAACTCTATTTTGAATAACTCGTCAGAGGTACAATATGAAAGAACAAGACGCCGTCAGAAAGACGGAGCTTCTCACCGAAGAGCAAAAAGAGCACTACCGCGCGTTCTGGGACAGAACGCCCACGGATCGCGCCTGCCTCTACCTCTCCTCGTGGGACGGCGCGGAGCGCTTCCCCGATCCCGTTTCGCCCGAGCAGAAGTGGGAGGACCTTAAGTATCGCGAAGCGAAGACGCTTTACGATATCGAACATCACCGCTACCACGCGGACGGATTTCCCTCGGTCTTTACCAATTTCGGACCCGGAAGCTTTGCCGCCTGCATCGGCGGAAGTTTCCGATCCGCCTTCAATACGGTCTGGTTTGAAAACGAACCCTTCTTCGTCCCCGAAAACTGGGCGGAGCGCAAGAGCGTTCAAATCGACCGCGAGAGCAGAATGTACAAACTCACGGAAGAATTTTCCGAGTGGCTTTTGTCGAACACCGACAAGTTCGTGACGTCGATCTGCGACATCGGCGGCACCTACGACATCGTCGCTTCCCTGCGCGGCACGGAAAATCTGCTCTACGATCTCTACGATTATCCCGACGAGGTCAAGGCGCTCCGGAACGAGATCGCGCCGCTCTGGAAGCAGTATTATCTTGAGCAGTCCGCGCGGCTTTTCGAGCGTCAGGGCTGTATGTCGTCGTGGATGCCGATCTGGTCGGATAAGCCGTATTATCCGCTTCAATGCGATTTCTCGGCGATGATCTCGCCCGATACGTTCAGAGAATTCATTCTGCCGGATCTTATCTCGCAGACGGAATTCATGGAGCGCTCGATCTATCATCTCGACGGAATGGGAGAGATCCCGCACCTCGATATGATCCTCTCGATGCCGCGTCTCAACGCGATCCAGTGGAATCCCGGCGCCGGGAAAGCCTCTCTCGCCGATCCCTGCTGGTTCGATCTTCTGAACCGCATCCACGCGGCGGGAAAAGCGGTCATTCTGCTCGGTGTTCGCATTTCGGAGCTTGAAGAGCTCTTCAAGCACGTCAGTCAAAAGGGACTCTATATTTCCGCGAGCGTGCGCGACCAAAAAGAAGCCGACGAAGTCGTCGAAATGGCTAAAAGACTCTATTTTTGACAAGAAAGAGGTAATTTTATGGCAGAAATGACGTCACGTGAGCGCGTTCTGCGCGCAATCGCGCACAAGGAAGCGGATCGCGTTCCGATCCTCGACTCGGCGTGGAAAGGCACCGTCAGGCGCTGGCACGCCGAAGGTCTCCCCGAAAACGTTTCGTGGAAGGAATATTTCGGTGCCGACAAATACGTGCGCATCAACGTCGACAACTCCCCGCGCTTTGAAAAGCGCGTTCTGGAAGAAAAC
>JAZLHQ010000187.1:0-4878 GCA_045616925.1 Eubacteriales bacterium
CTATCCAGCTGAGCTAAGGGTGCATAATTTTTCAAAGCTTACGCTTTGAAAAGAGCATTTTTCGAAACTGACGTTTCGAAAAAAGCAATTCTCCGAAACTAACGCTTCAAAAACGACGCTTTACTGACACATAGTGCCGCACGACGTGCGGCACTACGCGCTTTGGAGCGGGTGATGGGAATCGAACCCACGCAGCCAGCTTGGAAGGCTGGAGCTCTACCATTGAGCCACACCCGCGTCACAACATCGAAATTATAGCACTTCGGGTCGTGTTTGTCAAGTCCTTTTTCAAAAAAAGCGAAAAAAAGATGCGGATCCCGCAGGAAGCGGGATCCGCACCCAAAAACGCGTTATCTGCGCAGCGCAAGAACGCGCAGAGCGCGCTCGTGCGCAAGCTTCAGAAACGCTTCGGCGTCGAGAGACGCGTAAATATCGTGCGTATTTCGCTCCGGCTTGCTTTGAGAGGTCAGTTCAAAGGTCATGAACCCGTCGAATCCCGCGCGGTCGAGCCGGTCGGCGATGCCTTGCCAGTCGGCGACGCCGTCGAAGGGCATCAGATGAGAATCGTCGAGCCACGTAACGGTCTTCTTTTCGGGATCGCTCTGTCCCAGATTGTCGTTTAAGTGCGTGCAGATAAGCCTGCCGCCGTAAAGGGCGGGGACGTCCGCCGAAAAATTGTAGCACATCTCGTGCCCCGTGTCCCAGCAGTAATAAACGGCGGGATGATCGCCGAGCTTTCCGATGATCTCTTTGAGATATTCGATCCCTTCGACGTTCTCAAAGGCGAGCTTGACGCCAAAGGCGCCCGCGACGTCCGCGAGCTTTTCAAAACGCTCGATGCCGCGCTCCGTCGGCGTGTGGCGCTCCATTCCGATGATCGGATGCACGACCACGATCGGAACGCCGTTTTGGGCGGCGTCGCGCACGCAGGATATCAGTTCGTCGAGCACGCCGCCGTCGTCCTCGTCCTCCCAAAGGCGGAAGACCTTGCCGAACGGCGCGTGGATCGACTGATACGTAAGTCCGTATTCTTTCATGAGGGCGGTCCAGTTCCCGACGGGCGCGCCGGGCTTCCACCCGGTGAACGCGCCGTCGAAACCGGCTTTTGCTGCGAGCGGGATCATCACTTCGGTGGAAAGACCGAATCCGAGATCCGTGTTGATCGCGGTTTTGTATGGCATAAAAATACCTTCTTTCGGAAAAAGCGGAGCGTTTCCGCTCCGCTTTGACGGATTATTCTTCGTCGTCCTTCTTGAAACGGTCGCAGCAGGGATCCTTTTCAACGGGCGCGGGCTCGGGATCCGCCTGCAAAGTGTGATTGCCGAGCTCGGTCGTCTCGGAGAACACGACGTTCTTCTTGACGGCCTCGACGGCGTCGGTCGGAACGATCAGCTTCGCTGCTCTGCCGTTCGCCATCTCGACGAGCGCTTCGTATTTCTTGAGCTCGAGAACGGCTTCGTTCGGGCAGCTCGCCATCAGTGCTTTGAGACCGTCGGCCTCCGCCTGCTTCTGGAGAAGGAGAGCCTTCGCTTCACCTTCGGCTCTCGCGATGCGGGCGTCTCTTTCGCCCTCCGCTTCGAGGATCATCGCCTGCTTGTCGCCTTCCGCTCTCGTGATGACGGCGGCCTTGTGACCTTCCGCCTGCAGAAGCGTTTCGCGGCGCTCACGCTCCGCCTTCATCTGTTTTTCCATCGCTTCGCGGATCTCTTTCGGCGGCGTGATGTTGCGGATCTCGACGCGGTTGACCTTGATGCCCCACGGGTCGGTCGCTTCGTCGAGGATCATCTGCATTTTGCCGTTGATGATGTCGCGCGAGGTCAGGGATTCGTCGAAGGACATTTCGCCGACGATGTTTCTGAGCGTCGTTGCGGTCAGGTTCGCGAGCGCTTCGACGGGGTTATACGCGCCGTAGGTGTAGAGCTTCGCGTCAAAAACTTTGTAGTAAACGACGGCGTCGATCTGCATCGTGACGTTGTCGCTCGTGATAACGGGCTGCGGAGGCGTGTCGAGCACCTGCTCCTTGAGCGTCACGCGCTTGGCGATCTTTTCAATGAAGGGAGCCTTGACGTGCAGACCCGCGTCCCAGGTCGAGCGGTATTTGCCGAGACGTTCGATGACTTCCTGATGCGCCTGCGGAACGACGCGCATGCAGGAGAAGAAAATGATCAGCGCAACGGCTGCGATGATGATAGCTGGCCACATAAGAATACCTCCGGAAATGTTGTGATATTTTACCTTTCGGCAGAATGATTATACCATATCCGCCGGCTTTTGTAAAGTATTTTTGCCGATTTCGGAGAAAAATTCACTTTTTTGTGAAAATACTCTTGACAACCCGAAAAAAGGGGTATATAATCGCCGTATCTGATAGAGGCGCGGCAGCGATGAGTAAGGCGAAAAGGTGCGGAAAACACCCGCCCGAAAGGCAATGCCGCCGAAATCCGGATCCCATTTTCCGGGGGATGCGGGTTGGTATGCGGGGAAATACGCCGCGTACTGTCGCAGATCTGCTGCGGAGCGCTATCGTCAAGTGATGAATAAGGAATATTTTTCCCGATCATGACCGCGACGGCGATTGCCGCCGCGGTCATTTTGTTTGGTGTCTTTAGGCGTGGAAATAAACCCCCGGTTCTACCGGGGGAAGATAAAAAGCTTCAGCAATGAAAAAAGGGCGAGCTTGATGCAAGCCCGAAACTTCCATGGTATAATAAAAGCGGTTTGACACCGCGAAACTATGGAGGAAAAGATGAAGGAAAATAACGAAATCAAAAGCACAGCACATTCAAAGTATAGATGTCAATATCATATCGTATTTGCCCCCAAGTTCAGGCGAAAAGAAATATATGGGCAATTAAAGAAAGATATCGGGCAAATCTTGCGGAAATTGTGTGAACAGAAAGGGGCAGAAATAATCGAAGCAGAAGCATGTCCAGACCACATACATATGCTCGTGAGTATCCCACCCCATATCAGTATAGCACAATTTATGGGATATCTCAAGGGGAAAAGCAGTTTAATGATCTTTGACAGGCATGCGAATTTGAAATACAAGTATGGATCAAGAAATTTTTGGTGTAGAGGATATTACGTAGATACCGTAGGACGCAACAAGAAAGTAATTGCGGAATATATCCGAAACCAATTGGAAGAGGACTATACATTGGATCAAATGTCGATCAAAGAATACACTGACCCGTTTACGGGTAGCAAGAATAATAAGGCATAAAAAGGACAGCCGCACGTGAGCGGCTGCCTGTGATTAAAATGCGGTGTCAAACTTTCAGTGCCCCTTTAGGGGTTCTGCCTGTAATTGCCCCTTTTAGGGGCTGTGCAAGCCACCGGTTTACCGGTGGTTCTGACTTGTCTGCCAATGCAGACGGGAAGGGTATTTCTATGAAACGCAAAACACTTGTGGGACTGATCGCGATCCTCGTTCTGATCGCGTTCACGGTCACGATGGCGATCCTTCTGCGCACCGACGCTGAAGAAGGACCTTACTTCGCGACGTTTATGTCGCTCGTCCCGCCGATCATCGCGATCACGCTCGCCCTCGTCACGAAAGAGGTTTACAGCTCGCTTCTGATCGGTATCATCGCGGGCGCGATGTTCGCCACGGATTTTTCCTTTACGGGAACGATGGACACGCTGATCAACGACGGTCTGATCGGCGCCGTCTCCGGCAACGCCGGCATCTTCATCTTCCTCGTTGAGCTCGGCGTGCTCGTCGCGCTCATCAACCGCGCGGGAGCCGCGCAGGCGTTCGGCAAATGGGCCGAGACGCACATCAAAACGAAGGTCGGCGCGGCGCTTGCCACGTTCGTGCTCGGCGTTCTGATCTTCATTGACGACTATTTCAACTGCCTGACCGTCGGCTCGGTCATGATGCCCGTCACGGACAGCAAAAAGATTTCCCGCGTCAAGCTTGCGTACCTCATCGACGCGACGGCGGCGCCCATCTGCATGATCGCTCCGATCTCCTCGTGGGCAGCTGCGGTCTCCTCGAACGTCGATCCCGAGACCGCGGGCATGACGGGTCTTGAGCTTTTCGTGCGCGCGATCCCCTTCAATTTCTATTCGCTTCTGACGCTCGTCTTCATCATCGCGATCACGCTGATGGGCTTTGACTACGGCAAGATGGCGGAATTCGAGATCCGTGCCCAGAACGGCGATCTTGCCGACCGCAAGCAGAGCGGAACGCTCGAATCCTTCAACCCGCGCGGAAAAGTGCTTGATATGCTGATCCCGATCGTCGCCTTGATCGCCGTTTGCGTCGTTGCGCTGATCTACAACGGCGGATTCTTTGACGCCGAAAGCGAATTCCATAACGATTTCATCGGCGCGTTCGGTGATACCGACGCGACCGTCGCTCTGCCGTGGGGCGGACTGCTCGTTCTCGTCGCGACGATCGTCTACCTCATTATCCGTAAGCTCGTTTCGTTCTCCGAAGCGATGGAGAGCGTCCCGAAGGGCTTTATCGCGATGGTCCCCGCCATTTTGATCCTCACGTTCGCAAACGCACTCAAGAACACGACGAACCTGCTCGGCAGTGACGCGTTCGTCAAGAGCGTTATGGAGAACGCGGAAGGTCTGACGGCTCTTCTGCCCTGCGTCATCTTCATCGTCGCCTGCCTGATCGCGTTTGCGACGGGCACGTCGTGGGGAACGTTCGGCATCCTCATCCCGATCGTTCTCGCCGTCTTCAAGATGGACGATCCGCTTTTGTTCGTCGGTATTTCCGCGTGCCTCGCGGGCGCCGTCTGCGGCGACCACTGCTCGCCGATCTCCGATACGACGATCATGGCGTCTGCGGGCGCCGCGTGCGTACACGTCGAGCACGTGTCTACGCAGCTGCCGTACGCACTGACCGTCGCGGGGGTA
>JAZLHQ010000188.1:0-3633 GCA_045616925.1 Eubacteriales bacterium
AAGAGCGTCGTAGGGCGGGGGCAATTGGAAAACGCCCTCCGAGACCGGGTCGCCGAGGGCGTCGAACCCTACGCATGATCGCGTTGTTCGCACAAGCGTCGTAGGGCGGGGGCAATTGTAAGGCTCCCGCCGCCAAAGGACGGAGCGAATCGAAAAAGAGCGTCGTAGGGCAGGGGCAATTGTAAGGCTCCCGCCGAAAATTATGTTTTATGTTGTCGAATACAGTTCATCATCCGACCATTGCAGGGGATTATTGTAAATATATTTTACAATTTGATCATAATCTTCACGCTCTCTGATGATGTGTTCATAAAAAGAAGTTTGAAAAATCTTTTCGCAATTTCCTATCTTGTTACATTCTCTGACTGTCAATGATTTATAAGTGCAAACGATGTCCGTAATTGAAGGGCGGGCTTCTCCGTTTCCGTGCAATACCAAAATTACGTGAATGTGATTGGGCATAATGACATATTTGTCAACAGATAGAAACGGATAGCGATTTTCAAGCAACAACAGTTGCTCCTCGGCAATTTCACCGAAAGGAGAATACTTCATAACGCCGATTTTTTCGGCGGGAGCAAGCCCCCGCCCTACGGGGTCGGGGTCACCGATTTGATGAATACCGTCATTGAAAACGGCGGTCCGTCCTACGGCGCGAGGAAAATCCGTTTGCTTGCGCTCTACAATGCGAGAAAGCAAACAACGACGATTTTGTGTGCAAATCGTTATGAAATATGCACCGGCGGAACTGTAATCGTAATTATCGAGCCTCGGATGCTTTCTTTTGGGTAAGTCCGCTTTTAATTCCATATACACTACGCATTTTTATACGCTTTGTACTTTTCCGCGACGACCTTCATGTCCTCGAGCATCTGCTCCTTGTAGAGAGGATTGCCGCGCAGGAGAAGGGAAGGATGGTAAACGGCGGTCATTTCGAAATCCCCGCGCGTGATCCACGTCCCGTGCTCCTTCGTGATCTTGTAATCGGGATGGATCAGCCGCGCCGCCGAGATCCTGCCGAGGCAGACGATCATTTTCGGGCGGATGATGCGCACCTGCTCGCGCAGATAGCGGATGCAGAGATCCTGCTCCGATTCCTCGGGATCGCGGTTTTTGGGAGGTCTGCACTTGAGCATATTCGCGATGTAAACGTCGTTTCTGTCGATCCCGACAAGCTCGAGATACTTGTCAAGGAGCTGTCCCGCGCGCCCGACGAAAGGGATGCCGGACAGATCCTCCTGCTCGCCGGGCGCTTCACCGACGAACATCAGAACGGCGTTTTCGTTGCCGGCGCCGAAGACGGCGTTCGTACGCGTTTTGGAAAGCGGACAAAGCCCGCAGTTTTCACAGCTTTTTTTGAGTTCTTCAAGAGTCATGGCGGATTCTCCTTCATTCAAATACAAGAAGATTTTTACGAAAAAACAGATAAACGGAGCAAAATCGATCCAAACTACGGCAGAAGGTCTGCGCTCGTGACGCTCATGTCGTCGTTGATCTTCTCTCCGTATTTCAAAACGGAAAGCCCGCCGTCTTCGACCTTCAGAAGGCAGAACGTCGCGTTCGGGATGCTCCCGGATTTTTTGGCGACGTCAAGAGGCGCGATCCCGAAGGCGAACGTGTAGAGCGAGCGGATCGCGAGCGCGTGGGAAACGAGAAGGATCTGCTGACCGGGACGCTCTTCTGCGATCCTGAAGACCTCGTCCGAGAGACGCTTCTGCATCTCCTGAAAACTCTCCCCGCCGGGCGCGCGGAAGACGCCGAGTGTGTTTTCGAAAGCGTCCTTCAGAACGTCGATGTGCCGCCCGCCGTATTCTCCGAGGTCGATCTCCCGAAGATTCTTGTCGGAAATGACCGGAAGACCGCGCAGCCTTGCGTGCGGGAGCGCCGTGTTGTACGCGCGTTTTAAGTCGCTCGAGTAGATCGCGTCGAAATGCAGATACTTCATCGCGTCGGCGAGAAATTCCGCCTGCATATAGCCGCGCTCGCTGAGATCGAGATCGACCTGTCCCTGACAGACGTGCAGAACGTTGCCGACGCTCTGCCCGTGGCGGATGACGTAAAAGAGGGTTTCCATGCGATTTATAGGGATCCTTTCGACTTTTTTCGCTGACAGTATATCATAGAACGCCCGAAAAGTCAAGATTCGGAATTATTTTTCGCGATCGGTTGCAATTTGCGATCGGATGTGTTATAATAACCGTGATTTTGATAAAGAATGAGGAAACACAATGCTTGAACTTAAAAATATATGCTACGAAGTCGGGGAGAAAAAGATCCTTTCCGATATTTCGCTGAAGATCGACGACCGCTTCGTCGCCGTCACGGGTCCGAACGGAAGCGGTAAGTCGACGCTCGCCAAGATCATTATGGGTATCATCGCGCCGACGTCCGGAAGGATTTATTTCGACGGCGAGGATATCACGGACCTCGGCGTCACCGAGCGCGCCAAAAAAGGCATCAGCTTCGCCTTCCAGCAGCCGGTGCGCTTCAAGGGAATCACCGTCAAGGATATGATCACGCTCGCCGCCGGCCGGGAAGTCAACGTCGGCACCGCCTGCGCGTATCTTTCCGAGGTCGGACTCTGCGCCAAAGATTACGTCGACCGCGAGATCAACGCGTCCCTGTCGGGAGGCGAACTCAAGCGCATCGAGATCGCGATGATCAACGCGCGCTCCGCCGCCTTTTCGATCTTCGACGAGCCGGAGGCGGGCATCGACCTCTGGAGCTTCAACAGTCTCATCAAGGTATTTCAGAATATGTACGAGCGCACGAAGGGAAATATCATGATCATTTCCCATCAGGAGCGCATTCTGCAGATTGCCGACAAGATCGTCCTTCTGAACGCGGGAAAACTGCAGGAATACGGCGACGGCAAGGATATCCTCCCGAAACTGCTCAACGTGCAGACGGGCTGCTACTACACTTCGGAAAAGGGAGGGAACTGAGATGGCACTCGATCAGGTACAGCTGAATCTTCTCAAGGAGATCGCGGGCATCCACGAGGTGCCGAAGGGCGCGTATTCGCTGCGCATCAACGGCAATCTCTACGGAAAAAACTCTTCCGAAAATATTATTATCGAAAAGAAAACGGACAAGCCGGGTATCGACATCTACGTAAAACCCGGCACGAAGAACGAGAGCCTGCACATCCCCGTTCTGCTTTCCGAAACGGGACTCAAGGAACTCGTCTATAACGATTTCCACATCGGAGAAGACTGCGACGTGACGATCGTCGCGGGCTGCGGCATCCATAACGCCGGAGACAAGACCTCCGAGCACAGCGGCATCCACTCCTTCTTCCTCGGGAAAAACGCGCACGTGCGCTATATCGAAAAGCACTACGGAGAGGGCGACGGAAACGGCAAAAACGTGATGAATCCGACGACCGTCGTCGAATGCGCCGAGGGCGCCTATATGGAAATGGAAACGGCGCAGATCAAGGGCGTCGATTCGACGGACCGCGTGACGAAGGCAATACTTGCCGACCGTTCAACGCTCGTCGTCCACGAAAAGATCATGACCCACGGAAAGCAGTTCGCCAAAACGAAGTTCGAGATCGAAATGAACGGCGAAAACTGCACGGCGCACGCCGTTTCAAGATCCGTCGCGAAGGACGAAAGCTATCAGGAATTC
>JAZLHQ010000189.1:0-3785 GCA_045616925.1 Eubacteriales bacterium
GTCCGTATAGGGGTAAACGTCGCGGTACAGATTCGGTTCATCCACGTCCTGCAGTGAATATTTGTAGCTTTTCTGTTCAAGCAGGTTGGTTTTTTGTGAGATTTCGAGCATTTGATTCGCCTTCCTTTGCATACTTTCAAAGCAGCATATCTATATGCCTGTATGAATGTATACAAATATACCACTTTTCTTTCCGTTTGTCAAGAGGTTTTGCGATTTTTTTCATTTTTGTAAGATTCGCTTCATTATTGACAAAATAACTACTTTGTGTTATGATATTTTTATCCATATAGAACGGAGGATTTACCGAAAATGAAGGCCTTTTCCGCAAGATCTCTGCGCGTCCCGTCTTTTTTCCTTGCCGTTCTTTTTCTGTTTGCGTATTTTTCGTACCCGCTTTCCTTCAGCGCGGATCCCGAGCCGGACGGCTGGAAGATCGAAGGAGATACGCTCGTTCTGACTCTTGACACGCCCGATTACACGAACAAGGATCCGGCGCCGTGGCACGCGCACGCGGACGGGATCAAGTCCGTTCGGATCGAAAGCGGCGTTCACAAGATCGGGGCGTACGCCCTTGCCGATCTTGCGAACGTCAGGGAGATCGTCTTTCCCCAAACCGTTTCGGAGATCGGGCAAAACGCGCTTGTCGGCTGCGCGGGGCTTGAATCGCTCACGTTTTCCCGCCTTCCCGTATCGGAAAACGCCGTCGAGCGCACGTTTTATCCGATCGGCGCGCTCTTCGGGACCGCGCCCTTCGCCGATTCCGTTCAAGCCGAGGAATTCCATTCGATCGTAAAGGTGAGTGAAAAAGTCTTCCGTCCGTCGGAGAAAAGCACGGTCTATTACCTCCCGCGTTCCCTCGAAAACGTGACGTTTTCGGGCACCGAGCTGCCGCCGTACGCCTTTTCCGGCTGCAAAAATCTCAAATCGGTCCGCTTTACGGGCGCTCTCACGGAAGTGCCGGACGGCGCGTTCATCAACTGCTCTTCCCTCTCGAAGATCGTTTTCGATCATTCCCCCGCGTCGGTCGGGCACGAAGCGTTCAAGGGATGTCCTTATCTTCTGATCACTTGTCCGTCGGACTTCGACAACGTGATCCTCGCCGCCGATTACACCGACGATCCCTCTCGGATCGCCTTCGTCAAAGACCCGGAATGCAGGCATCCGACATGCGGATGGGTGATCGTATCCTCGCCGACGTGTCTTGACAACGGCGAGCGGCAATACGTCTGCTACGACTGCGACGCGCGTCTTGACCGCGTCGTCACCCCTGCCATGGGGCACGATTACGTCACCGAAGCCGAGCCCGCGACTTGTCAGAGAACGGGGCTTCGGCGCACGGTCTGCATGCGCTGTGGCGACGTTCTCTCAAGCGAAATTCTGCCCGTCGTCGGGCACGACTACGTTTTTCTGAAAACCGAGGGCGGAAAAGATCTTTACGAGTGTATTTTCTGCGCAGAAATCCTGCGGAAAGACGCTTCGGGCGGGCAGAACGATCCAAAGCCGCCCGCCGACGATCCGGTTGATCCCGTTGATACGGACGATTTTCTTCCCGGTGACGTCAACGAGGACGGGCGGATCGGCGCGCGCGACCTCTTCCTGCTGCGCAGATTTCTCGCAGGGCTCGAAACGCCTTCGGAGCGAAAAATCCGCATCGCCGATCTTGTGCAAAGTCCCAAAGGCATCCTCGACGAGAACGACGCCGACTCTCTTGCCGACCGCATCCTCGCAAGTCTTAAAAAGGAGGGCGGCAGGTGATGAAAAACGTTCGTGAAAGCAAAAAGCGGTACGTCGTTCTGCCGATCGTTCTTCTGATCGCCGTCGCCGCCGCCTTCTTCATTCTGCTCGCCTTCACGCGCGGATGCGCGGACGGCAGACCGATAAGCACCTTCGTCGACAGTGACGGACACCGGATCGCCCTTTACAGAAACGGCGAAACGCGCGATCTCGGCACGACCGGCGCAACGACAAGGATTATTACGACCGACGCGGTCATGAACGGCGTCACGACACAAGTCGTGACGACCGAACCGGTCACGACCGCGAAGGAAGCGAAGACCTATACCGTCACGTTTCTCGATTATTCGGGCGCGATCCTCGGAAGATCCGTCGTCGAAAAGGGCGGGACGGCGGTCCCACCGCCCGATCCCTTGAGGGAGGGCTATATCTTCACCGGATGGTCGGGGCAGCTCTTCAACGTGACGGCGTCCAAAACCGTGACGGCAAAATACGCGCAGATCGACAGTCCCAACGTCTTCGATATTTCCTATACCGTCGGTGACGGGCGACTGACCGTCAATCTGAAGATCGACGGCAAGGTCGCGATCGCGGGCGCGGAGGGCGTTCTCACGCTTCCGGATTTTCTCAAGTCTCCCGCGATCGTCGCGGGCAGCGGTGTTTACGCCGAGCAGTCGGGACAGGATATTTTCTTCGTTTTCGCGAGCAGATCGGGGAAAAATCAGACCTCGGACAAGGAATTGCTTTCGCTTTCCTTCGACGGGGAGCTGCCCGAAGCGTTTGATTTGTCTCTTTCGATCGGCGACGCTTTCGATCAGAATTTTGAAAACGTTCCGTTTTCCGTGATCGGACAGCGCGTTTTTTTGGGAAAATAAGCGCGCAGCTATTTACTTTTCCGCGTTTGCGTGCTATAATACGGCAGTATAAATGATAACGAGGTATCAAAAATGACCGATCAGAGCAAGCTTTTTGAAATCGCCGCGCTTTTCGACGTCGAGGGCGCGATCACCGATATCACTCCCTACGGAGAAGGACACATCAACGTCACTTACCTTTTGACGACCGATAAAAAACGCTACATCCTGCAGAAAATGAACACGAACGTCTTCCCCGATTCGGACGGACTGATGCGCAACATCGCGGCAGTCACCGATTATCTGCGCGAAAACGGCTACGAAACGATGCACATCGTTCCGCTCAGGAGCGGCGAAAATTACCTCAAGGGTGAAGACTGCTGGCGCGTTTTCGATTTCATCGAGAACACCGTCTGCCTGCAGAACGCGGACGATCCGGAGCTCTTCAAGGCGTCCGGAAGCGCCTTCGGCGAGTTCCAGAACGCGCTTTCGAAGTTCGACGCCTCCGAACTGACCGAGACGATCCCGCACTTCCACGACACGCCCCGCCGCTTCCGGAATTTCCTCGACGCGCTTGAAAAGGACGCCTTCGGGCGCAAAAAAGAGTGCCTTCCCGAAATTGAGTTTCTGCTCGCGCACGGAGATACGCTCTCGAAAGCGGTCGACGGACTCGCGGACGGCTCCCTTCCCCTGCGTGTCACGCACAACGACACGAAGCTCAACAACATTCTGATGGACGCCCAAACGAAGAAGGCGCGCGCGGTCATCGACCTCGACACCGTCATGCCCGGCAGTATGCTCTACGATTTCGGCGACTCGATCCGCTTCGGCGCGAGCACCGCGAAGGAGGACGAGCAGGATCTTGAACGCGTCCATTTCTCGACCGAACTTTTCACCGTCTACGCCGAGGGCTACGTCGGCGCCGTACGTGACAGCATCACCGAAAAGGAAGCGGAACTGCTTCCCTACGGTGCTTATCTCATGACGATCGAATGCGGAATGCGTTTTCTGACGGACTACCTTTCGGGCGACACGTATTTCGCGACGAAATACCCGGGACACAACCTCGTCAGATGCCGCACGCAGCTGAAGCTCGCGAAAGAGATGGAGGAGAAGGAAGAGGATCTCAAAAAGATCGTCTTCGGACTTTTGAAATAACGAACGGGGGGGGAACATCCCCGCTCTCCGTAGGGG
>JAZLHQ010000190.1:0-3771 GCA_045616925.1 Eubacteriales bacterium
GCGATACCTTCGTCTTCAACGAACGCTGCTTCGCGATGAGCGGTCAAAGCCAAAATCACACCGCGATGAAGAGTTTCAACATGGAGGCTCTCTCATCCTGCGGCAAAGTCGCGATACAGCATGGCGGCAATACTTTCAGTATGTTCATGTACGGCGGTCCCGAAAGCATCACCATCCCGTCGAACTTCGTCGGCGGTCTGAGCGGTACCTATAAGGACAGCCTGTACTGCATGTTCCACTACGCGACGAACGTACAGTACATTCATTTCCTTGATAATGATAATCCTCTCAAAATCGGCAACACGTTCGCCGCGCATACCGGTATCTACGAGCTCGACCTGCGCCCGCTCAAGAACGTCAGCGGTACGGTCCACCTCCCCTACGGCGGCACGGGCTCGCTTGATCCCGAGCCGAATCTCGAAACGATTTATCTGCCCGATGGTGCAACTACGGTGTCTAGCGGCGAATCGTGCCCGGCGCTCAGAAATATCGTCTTCACGGACGGCTCGGTCGTTTCGAAGATCTCCGGCTTCTATAAATGCGACAGCCTTGCAGAGATCGATCTCTCGGAACTCGGCAAACTGAAAACGATCACGGCGGCGTTCCACGACGACGCGACTCTGTCGGTCATCAAACTTCCGCAGAACGGTCAGAATATCCTGCTTGACGATTCGTTCTACAACGATCCGGCTCTCGTGGAGGTCGATCTGACCGATTCGAGCGTCTATCAGCTCAGCCGGGTCTTCTACAACGACCCGAATCTGAAGAGAGTAGCGCTTCCGACTTCGTTCTATATTCCCGACGGCACGGCAGTGGATTCCACGCAGCCGGACGGTTACGTTCATAAGGGCATCTTCTATAACGATCCCGCGCTCGAGGACGTGTATATCAATTCCGTCAAGATCACGCACGCGAACAATACGGACGGAACTCCGACCACGTACTGGTTCTCCGATGATTCCTTCACGAACTGCGGCCCCTTCACGCTGCACTTCGGTCCCGACGTGGACGAACTCCCGATCGAATTCCTGCAGGATGCCTCCCGCTCCTGCGGCGATATCCTCTTCGCGGGACCCAACAATATCACGTTCTACAAAAAAGAGGAAAACGAGCATAAGGGCCCAAATCTGCCTTCCATGCTGAAGGATCTCGAAGGCGAGTATTACACCGACGCGTCCGGTGCGCTCTATAAACTGAACGGCGACGGCACGGCGACCCTCGTTTACGTTCCTCCGTACGTCCATCAGGACAAATGGGACGAGGAAGCGCTTGAGTCCTACACGATCCCCGAAAAGTTCACGGACGCCAAGGGCAACGAATATACCGTCACTGCGGTAAGACCCGATGCGTTCCTCGAAGCGTACAACCTGACGTCTCTGAACGGCATCGACGAGATCGGCGCCGCAAACGAGGATCTCATCGCCAAAGGCTTTGAGAACGTCGAACTCAACTACACGCTTCTCGAAAACTCGCAGAACCTGCATCCCGATTATCCCGGCCGTAAGGCTCCGTATCCCGAAGACGAGGGAACGGTCGTTCACAACCCCATCACGATCAAGGAAAAGGACGAGGAAGGGAACGATAAGAAAGCGACGACCTCGCTGACGATCTCGACCGCCTACGACGACCTTTACACCAACGAAAGCTCGAAGAATCCGAACGATCCTTCCAATATTATCGTATCGGTCGGCAATACGTCGGGCGCAGAGAGCAAAATCGCGCGCGTTTACTTCGCGTTCTCCAATCCGGACTACTACTTCACGGCAACGCCTCTCGACGTTGAGCAAAGCTCGACGACGGGATCGAATTCCTTTAACTATATGATCCACCGGGTCGGAGATTCCGATATCTATTATATCGATATCGGACCGATCGCCGACGGCGCCACCGGTTCTCTTGATTTCCAGCCGCTCTATTCCTCTCCGGATACTCCCGGCGGCAAACTCAAGATCTGGGGCGAACTGATCGACAGCCCGACGGCTCCCGCAAACCCCGTTCCCGCGGACGGCGCTCTTTGCCACGAGATCGTCTGGAATACGGTTCCCGACCATTTTGATCTCGACAAAGCGGAGGGCACGGGTCAGAAGATCATCAAGAACGGCTCCGACTATTTCATCACGGGTCTCAACTACACGCTGAAACTCATCCGCGACGGCGAAGCGCTCAACGCGGGCAAGAACCTGATCTCCGAAGTAGATTTTTCGGATTATCTGACGCTTCCCGAAGAGATCGTTTACAGACCGGGTCTTCTCGAAGCGATCGAAGCCGGAAACTGGCGCATTTTCGCGAGCGGCTCGACGAACAAGAGCCTCTACGTGACGATCGGCGAACAGGAATATCTCGTCGCGACCGTCACCGTTACGGGTTTGAAGAACCTTGACGCACGCGTTGAAGACGGAAAACTCGTCCTTTATTGGACGGCGAAGAACAGCAGCACGACGACCGAGTACTCCATGGGTACCGGAAAAGTCGTTTACGGCAACGAAGTCCTGACCCTTTCTCCCGACACCGAGCTTCGGGAGAATATGAACCTCTCGATCACCAACACGGCGGACGCGCTGATCCGTTACAACTATAACGGCGAGACGTACGACCCCGATCCCGACAGCGCGACAGTGGTCGTCAAGACCGGTGAACCGAACGTCAGCGTCGCGAAGACCCAGTCCCGCAAGTCCGGTTACTGGGGCGAAGATCAGACCTTCACGATCACCGTTTCGAACAATACGCTGTTCAGTTTCGACGGCGCCGTGAACGTTCACGACCAGTTGACGGAGATCTACTACATCAAACCCGCAGACCTCGTCAGAATGTTCGCGGAGGATGAGTTCAAGGATCTTGAGATCAGGATCACCAACGCGACCCTCTGCGACGCGGACGATTACCTGCGCAGAGAGATCACGCTGATCGACGGCACGACGAAGTCGATGACCTCGATCGTCAACAGCAGCGGCTGCGCTGATTTCGACAATATCAACGCCTATTACGCCGGCAAGAATTCAACGGTCGCCGATATCGGTGCAACGCAGCAGAACGTCATCGTGATCGGCTGGAACGAAGCCGGCACGGGACTCGTGCTCAAGGTTTACAAGAATGATAAAGCGACCGCTCCCGAGCAGATCATTGATCTCGACAACGTCGAGGATATCGGCGCGGCGCTCGAATCGATCAATTATATGCCGACGATCAGCTGCCGGTATTACTGCGTCTGGCGTATGGATCCCGACCGGGTGGTCGTGGGACCGCAGGAAGAGCGCGTCTATAAGATCTACTCTACGTTCAAGGATACGTTCGCGTTCCTTGACGGTGATGAGAACAACCAGCATAAGACGAGTTCCAAAGGCAGTAATGTCGCGAACAGCGGCACCCTGACGTACCCGGACGGCTCAACGCTCTCCTCAAAGATCACAACGAACAGCTTCACGCGTGATTTCAAACTTACGAAAGACATCACGCAGAACGGCAAAACGATCGGCGACGGCAACCAGCTCAAGGACGAGGCACCGCTCGACAACATCGTGACGATCCAACACAACGGCACGGGCGTTTACGACCTCCTGCCGATCGTTGACAGAATGACCGGCGCGCAGATGCTTATCGCGAAGGTCAGCGACAATCAGAACGCTTCCTGGGCGGCGGGTCTCGAAACCGTGACCGTCCGTGGGGAAGAGTATTACCTCCTGACGGCACCCGACGACGGCACCGTCAGAACCTACGAAGGCGTCTGGGTGGGCGGCTATTACGCCGACCGTGTCGAAGTCGCCGAGTCGGCGT
>JAZLHQ010000191.1:0-6402 GCA_045616925.1 Eubacteriales bacterium
TTTTCATAGTAGTAGTGGAGGGAAGTCAGCTCGTCGAGCTCGTGATTCGCGTTCTCGGAAAAGCGGATCGCGGACGTATCGGAGATCTCGATTTTCACGGATCCTGCGAGCCAGTCGATGATCAGCGTATCGACTTTTTCATTCAGCGTCGCGCCGCCGGACACGTACTTGTCGGCGTTCTCGTATTCAACCGTGGAGACGGCGATTTCCGAACATCCGAAGAGGAGCGCGGCGGCAAGCAGGATCGCGAGCATTAGGAGCGGCGTCTTTCCCCGAACGCCGTGTAAAAATTGATTCATATACGATTCCGTACGGATCCGGAAAACGCACACAAATGCGCGGGATCCGACGTTGTTCTCCTTGTTTCTTTCTGAAATCGTCCCATTATACCACAAATTACGGGATTTGTCAAGAGTGCCCGAAAGGCGCTTTCCGGGCGTCGCCGATTGGCGGATTTTGTTATACGTCGTATCAATAAATTACATTTTGTGGTAAAAAAGAACAAAAATTCAGAAACGTCGAAAACGCCGCTAAACATTGTTTTGTTTTGACGAAAAATGTTGAAAAAAAGCCGTTTGGACGGAATGATTTTTATTGACATCCGTCATAAAATTGCTATAATGAAGATACGAAATGTGGAGCAAAGTAGAGCAAAAGTGACAAATTTGTGAGGAGAGGGGATGAACGAACCGTGCGAGGGGAGTACAGACACGCCATAGACGCCAAAGGAAGACTCTTCCTGCCGGCAAAACTCCGTGAGGAACTCGGAGAAGAACTCGTTCTTTCCCGCGGAACCAATCATAATATCAAGATCTACAGCCTCACGGAATGGGAACTCTTCGAAGAGAAGATCAAACAGCTCCCGACGACCAAGGCGCAGAAGGTAAACATCTGGATGCACGCGTTCTCTTCGGACGCGACCGTGGACGCGCAGGGAAGAGTCGCGATCCCGCAGAGCATGCGCGATTACGCCTCCCTTGAAAAGAACATCGTCAGCATCGGCGCCGGCGACCACATGGAGATCTATTCGCAGGATTATTACGACGCAAACGTCGGCAACATGGATCCCGCAGAGGTCGAAAGCATCCTGCTCGAGCTCGGCGTATAAGATCCGTAAAAGAAGGAAGAGAGGCAAAAGGGCATGGCGGAATTCAAACATTATTCGGTCATGCTGAACGAAGCGATCAAAGGGCTCGCGATCAAAGCGGACGGCGTTTACGTCGACTGCACGGCGGGCGGAGGCGGACACAGCCTCGCGATCGTCGAAAGGCTCTCCGAAAAAGGCCACCTCTACGCGATCGATCAGGACAGGGACGCGCTCAAGGCGGCGTCCGAACGCCTTGCGGGCTATGAAGACCGCGTGACCTTCATCGAAAACAATTTCGTCAACGTAAAAAACGCGCTTCTGGAGCTCGGTGTCACGCACATTGACGGCGCGATCATCGACCTCGGCGTCTCCTCCTTCCAACTCGATACGCCGGAGCGCGGATTCAGCTACATCGCGGACGCGCCGCTCGATATGAGAATGAACCAGTCGGCGCCTTTCAGCGCGTACGACGTCGTCAACACGTACTCGGAACAGCAGCTGAAAGAGATCATTTATAAATACGGCGAGGACAGATTCGCACCGCGGATCGCTTCCTTTATCGTATCCGCCCGCGCGGACAAGCCCGTTGAGACGACCTCGGAGCTTGCGGAGATCGTCAGAAAAGCGATCCCGGCGGCGGCACGCGAACCCGGCAAGAACTGCTGCAGAAGAACGTTCCAGGCGATCAGGATCGAAGTCAACCGCGAGATCGACGTCATCGAGCCGACGCTCAGAGATCTCGTTTCGCTTCTGAACCCCGGCGGACGCCTCTCCTGCCTCTCGTTCCACTCACTCGAAGACAGAGTCCTCAAGCAGACGTTTTCGGATCTTTCCACCGGCTGCACCTGCCCGAAAAGCCTTCCCGTGTGCGTATGCGGCAGAAAACCGATCGTCTCACTCATAACGAAAAAACCGCTCCTGCCGAGCGAAAAAGAAATCAGCGAAAACTCAAGATCAAAGAGCGCGAAGCTCCGTATCGTAGAAAAAATCCGACATCCGTCGGTTATGAAATAAAGGAACAAAGATGAAAAACAAACAGAGTCAGGAAAATATGACGGAAGTGACCGTATCCGCTCCCGCGGCTCCTTCCACGGAGCGCAACGTGACCGTCAGAACGAAGGTCCGCGACACGGTCCAGCTTGAAAAACCGAAGAGACGCATTCCGATCCTCGCGGCGGTGGGGCTTATCGTGATCACGTTTTTCGCGATGATGCTGATCAGCAGCTTCACCCTGCTGAACGAATATACGCTTGAACTCGGCGAAATGCGCGACGAGCTCAACACGCTGAAACAGACCGAAAACAAACTGTCCGTCGAACTCAACAAGAAGAACGACCTTCTCAAGATCGAAGAATACGCGCAGGGCAAGCTCGGAATGGTCAGCGAGGAAGCAATCAACAGCGAATACATTGAAGGCGACGTTTCCGATCGCATCGAAGTGTATCACGATGAGGAAGATGCGGAAGGTCTGATCGCGACCGTCATGAACGCGATCGGTCAGAATCTCGTATCTGCATGGAATAGTTTGCAGAAATCCGAATAAGATTGTTTTGGCAAGTTGAGAGTAGGGGCGAAGCCTTTTACTCTCATTTTGCGTTTTTGAAATCAGTATCGAAAGTTGTCGAAGAAGAGAGTTTGCCTATGAACGAGCAGAGAAAACCCGAAATAGAGAAGAGAAGCCGCGTCTGGCTGATCCTGATGATCGTCGTCGGCGCCGCGCTCGTCTATAAACTCTTCAGTATGCAGATCCTCGAATACGACCGCTATCAGAAGAGAGTCATTGACAACGTCCAGAAATACAACGTCGTGCAGGCGGACCGCGGAAACATCTACGACCGCAATATGGTCCCGCTCGCGACGAACGCGACCGTCTACCGCATATTCATCGACCCCTCCGAGATCAAGAAAAAAGGGGACGATAAAACGGTCGATCTGATCTCGACGGGTCTTTCCGATATCCTCGGCGTCGATTACGACACGATCTACAGCCGCGCGATCAAGGAAAAGCGCGCCGACGAGACGATCAAAAAGAAAGTCTCCGAAGCGGACGCCGACCTCGTGCGCAAATTCATCGACGACAACGGCTTTTCGCGCATGATCTACCTCGAAGCGACCTCGATGCGCTATTATCCCTACGGCTCGCTCGCGGCGAACGTCATCGGCGTCGTCGGTACGGACGAAGGTCTGCTCGGCATCGAAAAGCAGTTCAACTCCTATCTGCAGGGAACACCCGGTCACTACATCACGACGCGCGGCGGCGACGGAAGCGCGATGCCCTCCGAATACAGCTCCTACGTGGACGCGAAGGACGGCTGCAGCGTCGTAACGACGCTCGACATCACCCTTCAGAGTATGCTCGAGGAAAACCTGAAATCCGCGTGGGAAAACGCGAATCCCTCGAACCGCGTCACGGGCATTCTGATGGATCCCGACACCGGCGCGATTCGCGCGATGGCGGTTTACCCCAATTTCGATCTGAACGATCCCTATACGCTCGACGAGACCTCCAAGAAACTGCTCGCAAAGTGCGAATACGACAAGGATTCGGACGAATACAACGAGTATATGTGGGAACTGATCTACGGAATGTGGAACAACAAGGCGGTTTCCGACCTCTACGAGCCGGGCTCGACGATGAAGATCGTCTCGACCTCGATGGCGCTCGATCTCAAAGTCGTCAAATTCACCGATACGTTCAACTGCTCGGGCTCCCTGACGGTCAGCGGCACGAAGATCGGCTGCCATAAGAAATCCGGCCACGGGAAACACGAATTCTCCTACCTTCTGCAGCAGTCCTGCAACCCCGCGATGATGCAGGTCGCCGCAAAGATCGGCGAACGGAACTTCTACCAGTACTTCTTAGCCTACGGCTTTGCCGAAAAGACGGGCATCGACCTCCCCGGCGAAGCGAACGGCATTTACGTGTCGCTTTCGGGCTTCAATACGGTCGAGCTTGCCTGCTATTCCTTCGGTCAGACCTTCAAGACCACGGCGATCCGCCAGCTGTCGGCAGTCGCCGCGATCGCGAACGGCGGATATATCGTAACGCCGCACGTCGTTGAGCGTCTGACGGACGCCGACGGCAGCACCGTACAGGATTTCAATTACGGATATTCGAGACAGATCGTCAGCAAGGGCGTATGCGCCATGCTGAGAGAAGTCCTTGAAGACGGCGTCTCGGGTGACGGCGGCGCGAGAAACGCGTACGTCGCGGGCTACAAGATCGCCGCCAAGACCGGTACCTCGGAAAAACGAGACACGATCAACCCCGAAACGGGTCTGAAAGACCTGCGCGTCGCGTCCTGCGTCGCGATGGCTCCTTCGGACGATCCCGTGATCGTCGCGATCATCATCGTCGACGAGCCGCATACGACGACGGTTTACGGCTCCGCGCTCGCGGCGCCCTATATGGCAAGCCTCATGTCCGAAGTGCTTCCGTACCTCGGCGTTCAGAGAAACTACACGGAAGAAGAAATGTCCAAGATCGCCGTCAAGGTCAAGAATTATTCCGGCACGGCAATCGATAAAGCGAAGCAGGCGGTCATGGATGCCGGCATGAGCTGCACCGTCATCGGAACGGGCGACAAGGTCGTCAAGCAGGTACCGGCGGCGGGCGAATATATGACCAATATCGGCGGAAAGATCTTCCTTTATACGGATCTGCACACGGCGTCCACGCCCGTGACCGTGCCGAACGTCGTCACGAAGGCGTCAAACGCGGCGGTTGCGATCTCGATGCTGCAATCCGCGGGCTTCAACGTATATATCGAAGGCGCGACGAACTTTTCCGAAGGCACGGGCGCGAGCGTGATCGCGCAGTCGCCCGCAGCGGGAACGCTCCTTGAACGCGGCGACGTCGTTACGATCGAATGCCGCTATCTCGACGTTACGGACGACTGATAAAAAAGAAAGGATTTTGGATCCATGAAACTGAAAGAACTTCTTGCAAACGCCGACGTTGTGTCGTTTAACGGACTTGAAGATTTTGAGATCACGGGCGTGACGGGCGATTCCCGCCGCGTCAAAGAGGGAAACGCGTTCCTCTGCATCAGCGGAACGCAGTTCGACGGACACGCGTTCATCCCGTCGGCGGCGGAAAACGGCGCCGCGGTCGCGATCGTCGAGCATATTCCCGAAAACTGTCCGATCCCGTGCGTCGTGACGTCCGACAACAGACTCGCGGCGTCGTGGATCTTCTCGAACTGGTTCGGCAATCCGCAGAAGAAAATGCGTATGATCGGCGTGACCGGCACGAACGGCAAGACCAGCACGACCTATATGCTGAACGAAATTTTCACGCGCTCCGGAAGAACGTGCGGCGTCGTCGGTACGATCCGCAATTTTTGGAAGAACAAGAGCGTCGACGCGGGTATGACCACCCCCGACCCCGAGCGCCTCTTCGGCATTCTCGCAGAAATGCAGGCGGACGGCGTCGAGGACGTCTTTATGGAAGTCTCCTCGCACAGTCTCATGCTCGGCAGAGTCGCTCCCATTGATTTCGAGGCGGGCATTTACACCAATCTGACGCCCGAGCACCTCGATTTCCACAAAACGATGGAAGAATACGCGAAAGCAAAGGAGATCCTCTTCACGAAATCGAAGACGGGCATCTTCTCGGCGGACAACGATTACGTTCTGAAAGCGTCAAAGAAGGGACTCTGCGAAAAGAGCGTCACCTTCGGCGTTCTGAACGACAGCGATTACAGGGCGGTCAACGTCAATCTCGATTCGATCAGCTCGATCGCCTACGACGTCAGAACGCGGGACGGCAAGTCTTTTCCCGTATTCTGCGATATCGGCGGCAAATTCAGCGTCTATAATACGCTCGGTGCCGTCGTCTGCGCGCTGGAAATGGGAATTTCCGTTGAAAACGTGCAGAACGCGCTCAAAGAGATCCCCGGCGTTCCGGGGCGCATCGAGCGCGTAAGCCCTGCAGGCAATCCCTTTACCGTCGTCGTCGACTACGCGCACACGCCCGACGCGATGGACAATATCATCGACACCATCAACGAAAGCAAGCGCCCCGATCAGAAACTGACGGTACTCTTCGGCTGCGGCGGAGACCGCGACCGCACGAAGCGCCCGATCATGGGCGGGATCGCCGTCAGAAAAGCGGACCGCGCGATCATCACGTCCGATAACTCGAGGAGCGAGGATCCCGAAGCGATCATCTCGGAGATCCTGACGGGCGTTGGGGACGCAGAAAATTATACCGTGATCGTCGACCGCAGGGAAGCGATCGCGTACGCCGTCGAAACGGCAGTCGATTCCGAGATCGTTCTGATCGCCGGAAAGGGACACGAGAATTACGAGAT
>JAZLHQ010000192.1:0-2124 GCA_045616925.1 Eubacteriales bacterium
CGCTGGGAAGAAGCGAAGGCGCGGATGCTGACCTACTATGAGGACCGCATCCCGTGGGATCTCATCAAAAACAACTACGATCGCTGGAAAGCCGAGGGGTATTTCACGCAGCTCGTTCTGTGGTTCGGCTTCGACGTGACGCATTCCCACATGGTCGGGACGGAAAACCTGCTCATCGCGATGTTCGACGAGCCCGAATGGGTCAAGGATATGTTCGACACCTATCTGAAGGTCGCGATTGATCTGCAGCAGCGGCTTTTAGACAAGGGCTACGAATTCGACTGCGTTTTCTGGTACGACGATATGGGATACAAGGGCTCGCCCTTCTTTTCCCCGAAGACCTACAGAGAGCTTCTGAAACCCTTTCACAAGCGCGCCGTCGACTGGGCGCACGAGAGAAATATGGTCACTGAGCTTCACTCCTGCGGCTTCATCGAGCCGCTGATCCCCGATCTTGTCGATATCGGCGTCGATATGCTGAATCCGCTTGAGGTCAAGGCGGGAATGAATCCCGAATATCTCAAAAAGACGTACGGCGACAAACTCGCATTCCACGGCGGCATCAACGCCCAGATCTGGGACATGCCCCAGCTCGTGCGCGCCGAAATGGAGCGCATCATCCCTCTGATGAAAGAAAACGGCGGTTACGTTTTCGCGTCGGATCATTCGATCCCGAATTCCGTTTCTTTTTCCGATATGACCGAAATCATCCGGCTTGCAAAAGAACTCGGCAAATACTGATTGATAAGGATAATCCTATGAAGAATATGAAAAAATGGCTCTCCGACTGCGTCGGGAGCGCTTACAAAAGACCCCTTCCGATCTTAACGTTTCCGAGCGTCAAGGCGCTCGGCATCAAGGTCTGCGATCTCGTGAAAAACAGCGATCTGCAGGCAAAAGGTATGGCTTACGTCTGCGAGCACACGAATACCGCCGCTGCCGTCAGTTTTATGGATCTGTCCGTCGAAGCCGAGGCGTTCGGCGCCGCCGTCCGCTTTTCCGAGGACGAAGTCCCGACCGTCACCGGGCGGCTTATCAACAGCGAAGAGGACGCCGAAGCGCTCAGAGTCCCCGCGATCGGGGATGCGCGCACCGGCGTTTACGTCGAAGCGATCGAAAAAGCGGGGCATCTCATCACCGACCGCCCCGTACTCGCCGGTATGATCGGTCCCTTCTCACTCGCCGCGCGTCTTTTCGACGTCTCCGAGATCATGATGGACTGCTACGACGATCCCGACACGGTTCACGCCGTGCTGAAAAAGGTGACGACATTCTTGAAATCCTACGCAGACGCATTCAAAGACGCGGGCGCCGACGGCGTCGTGATTGCGGAGCCGGTCGCAGGTCTTCTCTCCCCCGCGCTCGAAGAAGAATTTTCCGCGCCCTACGTCAAAGAGATCGTTGACTCTGTCAAAAACGACAATTTCATCACAATTTATCACAACTGCGGCGCGAGCGTCGTCAAAACGCTCGATTCGATCATCGGCAACGGTGCCGACGCCTACCACTTCGGCAACGCGGTCGATCTTTGCGAAATTCTCAAAAAAGTGCCCCCGAACGTCCCCGTGCTCGGCAATATCGACCCTGCGGGGCAGCTCCGGATGGGCACGCCCGAATCCGTGAGAGCGGCGACGCTCGATCTTCTTGAAAAAGCGTCCGTCTACCCGAACTTCCTTCTGTCTTCGGGCTGTGATATCCCGCCCCAAACGCCGTGGGAGAACATTGCCGCCTTTTTCGGCCCTGCGGAGAAATTTTATGGAAACAAAAAATGATATTTTTGATCTACTGACCGCGAAAGCGCTCGAAAACGGCGCTTTCAAAGCCGCCGTGATCGACGCCCGCGCGATCGTCACGGACCGTGAATTCAGAAAGGCGTGCGAATCGAACGCCTGCGGTATGTTCGGCAAATGCTGGACCTGTCCGCCCGACGTCGGCGACGTCGACGAATTGATCGCGTCTCTCAAAAAATACGGGCACGTTCTGATCTATCAGACGGTCGGAATGCTTGAGGACAGCTTCGATTTCGAGAGTATGCAGGAGGCGGGTGAAAAGCACAACCGCCTGTCCTGTGCCCTCAGAAAGATCTTTTCGGACGAAAACGTCACCGACGCCCTGCACCTCGGC
>JAZLHQ010000193.1:0-10286 GCA_045616925.1 Eubacteriales bacterium
GTGAAGTCCACACCACGGCTGTTGCATGCGCTTTGACCCCCGGCACCATCACCAACCTTTTTTGCAAAGCAAAAAAGAAGACCGACGAAGAATAATTCGATCCTTCGATCATAAAAAGCGCGGTCGGTGCAAACCGACCGCGTTTTTTATATGCCGAAAAGAGGCTTCAGAAAAAGCGTAAAAGCGACGGTCAGGGCGCTCATATAGACGCGGCGCCATACAAGCGTCCAAACGGACAGTTCGGGGCAGAGCGCTTTTTCCTGCAGGATCACGCAGAAGCCCGTGAATCCGACCGCGGCACCCGCAAGAAGGATTCCTTCTTCGCCGCCGAATCCGGCGGCGGCGCCGCACGCGCTGCCGAGCTCAAGCAAACAGGCGGCGGGTATATGCAGCCACGATGGGAGCGACAGACGCGCAAAAATTTCGTCAGAGGCGCGCAGTAAAACGCCGAAAAATGAGACGAAGCCACAAACGTTCAGCATCGCAAGGGCCGCGTCCTTCACGCAGAGAACGAGTCCCCTGCGCGAGCGCTCGGAGACGTCTTCGCACGTGCATAATCGTTCGTGCGGCGCGAAAACGAGTCCCAGAAGAACGGACGCGAGCGTCTGCGAAACGAACAGGCAGACGCCCGCGCGGACGTTTCCGAAAAGTCCGATCCCGACGAATCCGAGCAAAAACGAAAGACCCGCGTTCGAAGTAAATCCGACGAGGCGTTCCGCCTCGTTTTTCGTGATCCTGCCCTCTCTGAGAAGCTCGCCCGCAGAGAGCGCACCGATCGGGAATCCCGCGAAAAGCGCGAAAAACGCCGCCTTCGCGGCATCCCTGCCGAATCCCCAGAGCCGGCCGATCCCGTCGGTCAGAAAGTGCGGCAATTCCCCGTTCTCGGAAAGATATTCCGAAAGCACCGCGAACGTGAAGACCGAAGGGATCAGTTTTTCAAAGCACGTACGGAGCGAATCCCGCACGCTTTCGGAAAAGATCTGCGGCATAAGTACCGCCGACGCGAGTACCGTCCACGTAAAAAAACACGGAAGATACGCTTTTATCCACCCGTTTTTTGAATCCATTGCATATTTCAACGCTTTCTGAATAGATTTGTATCGTATCTTATTCAAAAATGGCGGAGGTTTATGCCGTGAATTCCGATTATTATATCAGCGTACAGTCGGGCGACGTCGTGATCGTCTGCGGCTGCGAAAGCGTTCTCGCTTACGAAGACGAGAGGATCGTTCTGAAGCTCAAGAAGAAAAACGTCACCGTCTCGGGTGAAAATCTCAGTATGGCGAGCTATTTCGGAAACGAGATCAAGATCTGCGGCAGGATCGGATCGATCTCGTTCGGAGTCTGAAAATATGCCGAAGCCGTTCATATACGGGCTTCTCGGGAGCGTGCGGATCTCCTGCGAGGATCCGCGGCGGGTCGCAAATCTCTTTCTGCACAGAAAGATCCCCGGAAAAACGCGTATTGAGGACGAAAGGATCGTTTTCGATCTGCCGCTTTGGAATTATAAGAAAACAACGGCGCTTTTTGTGCAGTACGGGATCCCGTACAGGGTCGAAAAGCGGGAGGGGCTTCCCTTTCTTTTTTGGGATTGCCGATACCGATTCGGACTTATGATCGGGATCCTCTTTTACGCCCTCCTTTTGTACGTATCGTCCGAAGTGATCTGGTCGGTGAAGATCGTGGGACTTTCAGACGGCGGCGACACCGAAGTACTCGAAAAGCTTAACGAAATGGGGCTCGGCGTCGGGAAATGGAAGAAAAACGTCGATCCGATCGGGATCGCCAACCGCTACGTCATCGAAAACGGGCGCTTCTCCTATATGGCGATCAATCTGCTCGGCAACTGTGCGGAGGTGGTCGTGCGGCCCGAAAAAGAGATCCTTTTGCCTGAAAACGAGATCCCCTCGTCGATCGTTTCGGAATACGACGGGCTGATCGAGCGGGTCGAGCTTTATTCCGGAAAGCTTTTAGTCGACAGCGGAAGCGTCGTCGGTAAGGGGCAGGTCGTCGTCAGCGGACTACTGCCCGACGAGAAGGACGGGACCTACCGTCTCGTTCGCGCGAAAGCGCGCGTCTTCGCCCGCATCACGCGGGAATATACGGTCACGGTCGATCTTTCGGAAGAGATCCCGATCGAGGGAGAAATGCCGCGCAAAAGCGTCGGAAAATCGCTTTTGTTTTTCGGAAAACGGATAAATATTTTCAAAAGCCCTTGCCTTTTGGACGGGCAGTATGATATAATAAGAGTGGATCGATATGCGATGCTCGGAAAGGAGATCGCCCTTCCGTTCGGCGTTTCGGATACTTACGCCGTCAAGAAAGAAAAAAAGACGGTCAGCCGCACGACCGCGGAAGCGGCGGCGCTTGCCGGAAAGAAACTCGCCGAAGAAATAAGCCTCTCCGGTACGGAAATTCTGTCGATCGAAAAAACGTCCTTCGAGAAGGACGGACGGTACGTTCTCGTATGCACGGTCTACGGCATCGCGGATGTTGCGCGCGAGATACCGATGATAATACCGAAGGTAAAACAGTAAACGTGAAAAAGTGACGGAGGTCTGAAATTTGATAGAGAAAATAATCGAACTCTCGAGCGATCTTACGCTTTCCGAGATCTTCGGCGCTTACGACTGCAACGCCTCGATGATCGAAAATCAGTACGGCGTGCGCCTCGAGGGCGCACGCGAAAACGGCTGCTCCGTGCGCGTGACCGGTCTTAAAGAAGAAGACGTCAGACGCGCCGCCGACACGGTCTCCTACCTCGCCGAACTCGCGGAAAACGGTCAGGTGATCGACGAGAGGCGCCTCGAATACGCGATGTCGATGATCAACGAAGGGCAAAAAGATCAGCTCGGCGAAATGGACGACAGTTTCATCTGTCTTTCCGCCAAAGGCAAGCCGATCCGCCCGAAAACCGTCGGGCAGAAGCAGTACGTCGAATTGATACGAAACAATACGGTCGTCTTCGGCGCCGGCCCCGCCGGCACCGGCAAGACGTTTCTGGCGGTCGCGATGGCGGCGTCCGCGCTTCGTCAGAAGCAGGTCAGCCGCATCGTTCTGACGCGCCCCGCCGTCGAGGCGGGCGAGCGCCTCGGCTATCTGCCCGGCGACCTCCAGTCCAAAATCGACCCATACCTGCGTCCGCTTTACGACGCGCTCTACGAGATCATCGGAGCCGAGGCGTTTTCGAGGAACCTCGAAAAAGGCGTGATCGAGATCGCGCCGCTCGCCTATATGCGCGGCAGAACGCTCGACGATTCCTTCATCATCCTCGACGAAGCGCAGAACACGACGCCGGAGCAGATGAAAATGTTCTTGACGCGCCTCGGTTTCAACTCCAAAGCGATCGTCACGGGCGACCTCACCCAGACGGACCTTCCGCACGGCGTGAAGAGCGGTCTTCTCGACGCGACGAAGATCTTATCCGGCATCGACGATATCGCGATCCACTATTTCACGGAGCGCGACGTCGTCAGGCACAGACTCGTTCAGAAAATCATCCTCGCCTACGAGAAAAACGCCCGCAAAGAGGAAAGAAAATCATAATTCGGGAAGTATTATATGAAAACGAAGGTTTATATCAACAACGAACAGGAGATCATCGAAACGACTCCGCAGACGTACGCGCTCATCCGCCGCGCGATCAAAGCGACCCTCAAGCACGAAAACTACGACCGTGACAGCGAAGCTTCCGTCACGCTCGTCGACAACGAAAAGATCCACGAGCTCAACTGCGACAGCCGCGGCGTTGACCGCGTGACGGACGTTTTGTCCTTCCCGATGTTCGACGACGATTTCGACGACGGCGAAGCGGCGATCCTCGGCGACATCGTACTGTCGCTCGAAAAAGCGAGATCACAGGCCGAGGAATACGGTCACTCGTTCGAACGCGAGATCGCTTTTCTGATCGTCCACTCGACCCTGCACCTGCTCGGCTACGATCACGAGGCGGGCAAAGCGGAGGAATCCGAAATGTTCGCCTTGCAGGAAGAGATCCTCGGCGAAATGGGAATCACGAGAGAATAATTCATAAAAAGAAGGATCATATATGCAAAAAACAGGTTTTATCGCGATCGTCGGACGTCCGAACGTCGGAAAATCCACGCTTCTGAACGCAATGCTCGGAGAGAAGATCGCCATCGTATCGAAAAAGCCGCAGACCACCAGAACGAAGATCACCGGCGTTCTGACGAAGGGAGAGTCTCAGTTCGTCTTCCTCGACACGCCCGGTATGCACCATCCGAAGACGAAGCTCGGCTCCTATATGGTCAAGCAGGTCCGCTCAGCGATCGCTGACGTGGACGCCGCCATTCTCGTTGCGGACGCTTCGCGCGATCCCGGCGACATCGAGACGGGACTTCTGACGAAGCTCAGAGAGAGCGGGCTCCCCACCCTGCTCGTTCTCAACAAGACCGACCTCTGCACGCCCGAACGGGTCGGGCAGACGATCAGAGCGTACGCGGAGCTCTGCGATTTCGCCTCCGTCATCCCCGTATCGGCGATGAAGAACGACGGCGTCGACATCGTTCTGGACGAAGCGGAAAAACTGCTCGTCGAAGGCGAATGGATCTTCGCCGAGGACGACATCACCGACCAGCCGGAGCGTCAGATCGCCGCGGAAACGATCCGCGAAAAGATCCTGCGCCTCATCGACAACGAGATCCCGCACGGCTGCGCCGTCATCATCGAGGATTTCTCCGAGGTCAAGGGCATCCTGCGCATCCGCGCCGACATTTTCTGCGAAAGAGAGGCGCACAAGCGCATTCTGATCGGCAAAGGCGGCGAAATGCTCAAGAAGATCGGATCTTACGCGCGCGAAGATCTCGAAACGTTCTTCGGCGTCAAGGTCTATCTCGAGCTTTGGGTCAAGGTCAAGGAAAACTGGCGCGAGAGCGAGATCAACATCGCCAATTTCGGCTTCAAAAACGACAATTAACAAAAATCCGACGGAAGGACGCCTTTATGGAAAGTATCCGAATACGCGGTCTGATCGTGCGGGAAATGCCGATCGGCGACGCGGACAAGCTCATTTTCATTTTGAGCGCCGACCGCGGGCTTCTCTGCGTCTCCTGCAAAGGGGTCAGGAGCATCAAGAGCAGACGACTCTCGTCAACGCAGCTTTTCTGCTACGGGGAGTTCGTTCTCACGGAGCGTTCGGGACGGTTTTACCTTTCCGAAAGCGCCGTCGAGACGGCGTTCTTCGCCCTCAACGAATCGCTTGAAAAATTGTGCCTCGGGCAGTATTTCTGCCAGGTGGCGGCGACCGTCGGCGTCGAAAACGAGGATCAGTCCGAGCTTTTAAGTCTGACGCTCAACTGTCTCTTTGTGCTATGCGAGCGGGACGTGCCTCCGACGGACGTCAAGGCGATCTTTGAAACTCGCCTCTCCGTGATCCTCGGCTTCTGCCCCGATCTGTCCGCCTGCGAAGAGTGCGGAAAGCCGTACGACGAGCCCGATACAGTCTGGTATTTCGACGTGGACGGCGGCTCGCTCATCTGCCGCGACTGCCTTTTCGACGGGCAGGAAAACGTCCCGACGCCGTCGACGTACGCAGGCAAGCCGCTCGTCCCGCTGGATCCGGATCTTCTGAAGCTTCTGACGTACCTGACCCGTGCGCCGTCGAAGAAAATATTCGCCTATCTGCCGAAAAACGGCTCCGATATGCAGAAGAATTTTTCCGAATTCGCGGAAAAATACCTCGTCTACCGACTTGAACGCAGTTTTGAAACGCTGACGTTTTATCACACCGTCGTAAAACACTGATTTGATAAGAAAATGAACGATTTCGAAAAAGCCTTACACACGCTCGAATACGACAAGATCGTAACGATGCTCTCGGAGATCGCCGCCACAAACGGCGCGAAGGAAGCGATCCGCGATCTGAAGCCCGTTTCGGACGAATACGTCGTCAGACGTCTGCAGATGCAGACGTCCAACGCCAAAAGAATGAGCGCAACGCTCGGCGCGCCGTCCTTCGGCGGGATCGCGGACATCCGCGACAGCGTCGACCGCGCCGCGAAGGGCGCCTGCCTCGGCGCGCACGAACTCCTGCAGATCGCCGATCTTCTCTATACGACCGACCGTCTGATCGCCTACGCCTCGGGCAAGAATACGGATCCCGGCTGCTTATCCGAGCTTTTCTTCCGTCTCTTTCCCGACACCGTTCTGCAAAGAGAGATCCGCAGGATCCTTCCCGACGAAGAAACGGTCGCGGACGACGCCTCTCCGAAGCTCTACGAGATCCGCCGTGCGATCCGCAACACGAACGCGCACATCCGCGACACGCTGCAAAAGTACGTTGCCGCCGACAACCGCCAGTCCTATCTGCAGGACAACGTCGTCACGCAGAGAAACGGGCGCTACGTGATCCCCGTCAAGATCGAGCACAAGAACGACGTCAAGGGACTCGTGCACGACACGTCCTCTTCTGGCGCGACGCTCTTCATCGAGCCGATCGCCGTCGTCGAGGCGAACAACGAGCTGAGACGCCTCGAGGGCGAGGAAAAGAAAGAGATCGAGCGCATCCTCTATTCCCTGTCCGCGTCCTGCGCCGATATCGGCGAGCGCCTGCGGCTCAACTATGAAAATCTGACGGAACTCGCCGTCATCTTCGCAAAAGCCGAACTTTCGTGGAAAATGAACGCAACGGAGCCGGTTCTCTCGACCTCGGGCGAGATCGTCCTGCGCGGTGCGCGGCACCCCCTGCTCGATCAGACGAAGGTCGTGCCGACGGACATCCGCCTCGGCGGCGAATTCGACACGCTCGTCATCACGGGACCCAACACGGGCGGCAAGACCGTATCGCTCAAAACCCTCGGTCTTCTGACCCTGATGGCGCAGGCGGGTCTGCACGTCCCGGCGAAAGCGGATTCAAAACTCCGCATTTTTGAAAAAGTCCTCTCCGACATCGGCGACGAGCAGTCGATCGAGCAATCGCTCTCGACCTTCTCGGCGCACATGAAAACGATCGTCGAGATCCTTGAAAAAGCGGACGACCGTTCGCTCGTCCTCTTCGACGAGCTCGGCGCCGGCACGGACCCGACCGAGGGCGCGGCGCTCGCCGTCGCGATCGTCGAAAAGGTGCGTGAAAAGAAAGCGCTTTGTGCAGCGACCACGCACTACGCGGAAATGAAGATCTACGCCCTCGACACCGAAGGCGTCTCGAACGCCGCGTGCGAATTCGACGTCTCGACCCTCGCCCCGACCTACCGCCTCATCATCGGCGCACCGGGAAAATCCAACGCGTTCGCGATCTCCGCGCGCCTCGGGCTCGATCCCGAAGTGATCGGAAGAGCCGAATCGTTCATCACCGCGGACAACCGCCGCTTCGAATCCGTGATCGAAGGACTTGAAGCCGACCGTCTGCAGGCGGAAAAGAACCGCGAGGAAGCGACCCGTCTGCGTGAGAAATACGACAAGCTCGTCGCGGACACGCAGATAAAGATGCAGGAAAAGCTCGACGCCGCCGAAAAGGAGCGTCAGCGCGCCTTTACCGAGGCGGCGCGGATCATCGAATCCGCCCGTCAGACGAGCGAATTCGTTCTGGACGAGCTTGAAAAGCAGCGCAGGAAGCTCGAAAAAGAGAAACGCAACGAAGAACTCGCGGACGTGCGGCGCAATCTGCGCAAAACGCTCAAGGAGAGCGAGGACGAGGTCAATCCCGTCATCGAGCGCAAACTCGAGGGCTACAAGCTGCCGAGACCTCTCAAGATCGGCGACGAGGTGCTCGTCATCGACATCAATAAAAAAGCGTACGTCGAGAAGCTTCCCGACAAGAACAACGAGGTCGCGGTGCGCGCGGGCATCATCAATATGAAGACGCCCTTAACGAATCTGATGCTCTGCGAGGACGCTCCGACTTTCACGGACAAGGACAAGAGAAAGATCCCGACCGCGAGCGTCGGGCAGTCGATCACGCAGGGATTCTCGATCGAGCTGGATCTGCGCGGCAGAAACTGCGAGGAAGGCTGGCAGGAGGTCGACAAGTACCTTGACAGCGCCTTGATCGCAGGCGTTCTGTCCGTCCGGATCATTCACGGCAAAGGCACGGGCGTTCTCCGGAACTACCTTTGGGAGCGCTTCAGAAAGGATCACCGCATCAAGTCGTTCCGTATGGGCAACTTCGGCGAAGGCGACGGCGGCGTGACCGTCGTCGAACTCAAATAAACAAAAATCCCGTTGGTTTGAAATAAAAAGCAGAGACGATTGCCATTCGGCTTTCGTCTCTGCTTTTCAGTATCATCGATAATCTTTATTCGTAAAATACGATTCCCGTTCTTCCCGTTCTTATCGTATGCCCTCTTGCCAATATCCATGCATTGCGGCGTCCCACTCTTTCAAATACTTTCGGACACCGTTGGCAGTCGTTTCGGATCGAAGCAAAAAGCCCGTTTCATCATAGTCGTCCCTCGTAAAGATTTCCTGACCACCGGATTTCTTATACATATCCTCCGAAATCACCATTCCGGAATCCGTGGTAAAGGAACGAGTTTCTTGATAACAAATAAGAGCGTCGGCGTAATATTGTATCAAATCACGTTGCATGACCGATCCGCCCTCGTCGTAAAATTCCTTTTCGACAGTATTCTTGTTTCGGTCAACGAACGCCTTCATTCTGATTTTCTCGTCTTCCCCGTAAACAAGACATAATTTGGACATGACGGCTTCATTGATTTTGGAGGAGAAAAACGCAATTCTGACATCGATTTCACGAAGATCGTCTTCCGATTCACTGACTTCCTTACCGTCACGGATCATTTCAAGCATCATTTGACCTTTGGAAACGCTCTTTTCGTCTTTTTTATCCAGCCATTTTTCATACATCGAGATGAAATATTGCTGAACCTTATCGGCATAATCGCCCTCGTAACGAAGCTTATGAAAGCCCGACTCGACGTTAAAAACGATCGTATCGTTCACTTCATCGAAAGAATACGTTCCGATATATCGGTAACTGTTGATCTCGTACGTGTTTTCTTTACTGAATTGGGCCGTTATGACAGGAACGGTCGTAGTTTCATATTCAAAAGTCGCCTCTCCTCCCTGAATCGTCAGAACAGCAAGAGCGCCTTCATATACAAAGGCGTATTCACCTTCAAGGTTACGGCCGACCTCATCGTCACTGAACATACCGTTACACGAAGAAAACATCACTGCGGCGGCAAGCAGGAGCAGTATTGACGTTATTTTCAAAAGAATACTGCTTTTCATTTGTTTTTCCTTCCTACGTCTTTGCGATATGGTTATTTATAAAGCTCGACTTTCGCCCAAAGCATATTGTGGTCGGAGTGGTCGTTTTCGAGCATTCCGGTTTCGAGAATCTTGAAATCCTTCGAAAGAATGATGTCGTCGATCGGGGTGTTGCTGCCCTTGTACGTGCCGTACTTGCCGTCGTTTGCGCGGATCGAATTCTTGATCGCGTAGAATTCGGCGAGCGTCGGCGTATTGAAATCGGCGGTCAGAATGAAGGTCTCGCACTTCGAAGTCATCTCGTTGACCGCTTTGAACTGCGTCGTGCGCACGCCCTGATCCTCAAAGGACAGGTGCGTGTTGAAATAGTCGATCAAAACACCGTTCACGTTGATGACGGCGTGACCGATCGAGCGTTTTTCGTACGTGCCCGATTCGAGCGGCGTCACCTCGAAGGATTCGATCGGATAGCGGCTGACGATGCCCGTACCGTATTCGCCGCCCTGATAATCGATCGCTTTGGCGAATTTCCAGTACTTGTAGCCGAGCCCGTCCGCGATCTGCTGCAGCGTGTTCATTTTGTTGACGCGCTTCGTCATCTGGTCGACTTCCTGAAAGCTGATGATATCGAGATCCTTCCCCTTGATATCGAGGACGAACGGCTTGACGATCAGATTCGTGTCGCCCGTGTGCTTGATGTTGTAGGTACCGACGCGCAGGGTCAGAACGGGGGTTTTGACCGTCGTCACGGCCTCGGTCGTCAGGGCTTCCGTCGTTTCGGCGGGCGTATCAGTTTTCTTTTCGTTTTTCCCTCCGCACGCGAAGAAGAGCGTGCAGATAAGGAGAAGAAGCGCTGATAATACGACTTTTTTCATAATAATCCTCCGTTTTTCTCAGAAAAGAGATATTTGGTTCGTGTCGGAAAGTCCCTTGAGGACGTCCGCGTCTTTGAGCACCGCGACGACCGCTTTCGTGATCCCCGCGCGCACCTGCAGGTCTTCGACGGACATGAATTCTCCGCCTTCGTTCCTTGCTTTGACGATGTTTTTCGCGGCGTATCTCGTCATGTACGACGCACTTCTGTCCACCTTCGTCGG
>JAZLHQ010000194.1:0-2292 GCA_045616925.1 Eubacteriales bacterium
TACCATACGGGCGCCAAAATGCACTGGTTCGGCTCGTTCCTCGTCGGCGGCAAGGCGGTACTCCTGAAAGGAACGAAGCCCGAATGGATCTTCAAGGCCGTTTCGGACGAGCATTGCAGCATCGTATGGCTGCTTGTGCGGTGGGCGCAGGACATTCTCGACGCGATCGAGCGCGGGGATATCAAGCTTTCCGATTACGAGCTGGGTCAGTGGCGCATTATGCACATCGGCGCACAGCCCGTGCCGCCGTCTCTGATCCGCAGATGGCTGCAGGTCTTCCCGCACCATAAATACGATACCAACTACGGTCTTTCCGAATCGATCGGACCGGGATGCGTCCACCTCGGACTCGACAACGTCCACAAGGTCGGCGCGATCGGCAAAGCGGGTTACGGCTGGGAAGTCAAGATCGTCGACGAAAAGGGAGAACCCGTCGTGAAAGGCGAGGTCGGCGAGCTTTGCGTCAAAGGTCCCGGCGTCATGAAATGCTACTATAAGGACGAAGCCGCCACGAACGAAGTCCTGCACGGCGAATGGCTCTTCACGGGCGATATGGCGATGGAGGATCCCGACGGATTCATCTTCCTCGTCGACCGCAAGAAGGACGTCATCATCACGGGCGGCGAAAACCTCTATCCCGTGCAGATCGAAGACTTTATCCGCAGACACGGCGCCGTCAAGGACGTCGCGGTGATCGGTCTGCCCGATCCGAGACTCGGCGAGATCGCCGCGGCGATCATCGAGGTCAAGGAAGGATTCTCCGTGACCGAAGCGGAAATGACGGATTTCTGCGCAGGACTCCCGCGCTATAAGCGTCCGAGAAAGATCATCTTCGCAGAGGTGCCGCGCAATCCGACCGGCAAGATCGAAAAGCCGAAGCTTCGCAGGATCTACTGCGGCGAGAGTCTCGTCGCACAGCAGATCGAGGGTTAAAATACGCTGAAAAGGATTTGATACTATGAAAAAACTGCTTCTCGGCAACGCCGCCGTCGCGCAGGGCGCGTACGAGGCGGGCGTTCGCTTCGTTTCCTCCTATCCGGGTACGCCGAGTACGGAGATCACCGAAACCATCGCACAGTATCCCAAAGAGGAAGTCTTCTGCGAATGGGCGCCGAACGAAAAGGTGGCGGCGGAGGCCGTCATCGGCGCCGCGATCGCGGGCGCACGCGCGATGAGCTGCTGCAAGCACGTCGGACTCAACGTGATGGCGGATCCCGTCTTCACGGACAGTTATATCGGCGTCAACGGCGGCGCCGTCTTCTGCGTCGCGGACGATCCCGGCATGCACTCCTCGCAGAACGAGCAGGATTCCCGCCACTACGCAAAGGCTTCGAAGATCCCGATGCTCGAGCCGTCCGACTCTTCGGAATGCAAGGAATTCACGAAATTCGCCTTCGATCTGAGCGAAAAATTCGATACTCCCGTGTTCGTGCGTCTCTCGACGCGCGTTTCGCACTCGCAGAGCCTCGTCGAGATCGGCAAGCGCGAGGAAAAGGGTCTGAAGCCTTACGAAAAGAACATCCCGAAAAACGTGATGATGCCCGCGATGGCGATCAAACGCCACGTCGTCGTCGAAGAGCGCACGAAGGCGCTCGTCGAGTTCGCCGAAACGAGCGAGATCAATAGGATCGAAGACAACGGCGCGAAGATCGGCGTCATTACGAACGGCATTTCCTACGAATACGCGCACGAAGCGCTCGGAGACACCGTCAATTACTGCAAACTCGGTATGGTCTGGCCGCTGCCCGTGGAAAAACTCAGAAAATTCGCCCAAAAATGCGATAAAGTCTACGTCATTGAAGAACTCGATCCCTTCATCGAAGAGCATTGCCGCGCGATCGGGATCGAAGTCACCGGAAAAGAAGTCTTCACGATGCTCGGCGAATATACGCCGGGGATGATCTCGGAAGTCGTGATCGGCAAGATAGCGCCCGAAAGCGTTTCGCTGAAGGAGCAGATTCCCGCGCGTCCGCCGGTTCTGTGCCCGGGATGCCCGCACAGAGGCACGTTCTACGTTCTGAAAAAGCTCGGTCTGACCGTCTCCGGCGACATCGGATGCTATACCCTCGGCGCGGTCGCGCCGCTCGCGAGCGTCGATACGACGATCTGCATGGGCGCCTCCGTGAGCGCCGCGCACGGCATGGCGGAGGTCAGAGGGGCGGAGTTCAATAAGAAACTCGTCTCCGTGATCGGAGATTCCACGTTCATGCACTGCGGCATCACGGCGCTTTCCGACCTCGTTTACAACAAGGGCGCCAATACCGTCATCATCCTAGACAACTCGTTCACCGG
>JAZLHQ010000195.1:0-4145 GCA_045616925.1 Eubacteriales bacterium
CTCTTTACCGTCGGCGAATGCTGGGCAAACGATATGGACGAGATCCTCAGGCACTGCGCTCCCGAACGCGGTGAGCTCAAGACGCTCTTCCAGTTCGACCACTTCAAGATCGGCAGATCTTCAAAATTCTCGCCGAAACCGTTCGCTTTCAGCGAGGTTCGCGACATCGTCTCGAACTGGGTAAGACGCACCGAGGACAACGGGCTCCTTTACACCCTCTTTACGGACAATCACGACCAGCCGCGCTTTTTGTCCCGCTTTACGAACGATCGCGAACTGCGCTATGAAGCGGCGACGATGCTCGCAGGTATGTTCTACCTCCTGCCGGGCGTCCCGTTCATCTATCAGGGACAGGAGATCGGCGTCACGAACTCTCATTATGACGATATCGGCGATTTCCGCGACATCGAAACCCTCAATTATTATAAGGAAAACGCCGCGAAAACGCCGGAAAAGGATCTTCTTGAAGCGATCAATTTCGGCTCTCGCGATAACGCACGCCGCCCGATGCCGTGGAACACGGGCAAAAACTACGGCTTCTCGGAAGCCGACGAAAACGACCTTTGGACGCCTCTTTACGACCGCGGCGCCGAGATCAACGTAGAGACCGATCTTTCCTCCGAAAAATCGATCCTGCGATTCTACCGCTCGCTCCTCCGGATAAGGAGCAAAAACACCGTCGTTCCTGACGGCACCTACGAAGAAATTTCCGTAAACGACGGCTGTTACGTTTATAAACGCTCCGAAAACGGCAAGAATATGCTTGTCGTCTGCAATTTTGATAAGCCGCAAACGCTCGATCTTACCGACCTTGACGGAAAATACGGACGCTCCGTCATTTCGAACTACGGCTTGGAAAGACCCGTTTCGGGCAAGTACCGCCCCTACGAGCTCTCCGTATTCACCGATTTTGACCTCAACGAATGAAAGGAACCAAGCAAACGCCATGAAGAAAACCAAAGCTCCGAAAATTTCCAAAAAGAACCAGTTGATCGCCGGCTCGATGGTGCTTCTGACGGGTGCCGCCTGTGCGATCGTCGGAATCGCCGCGCAGATCTTCAGCGAGATCGCGATCGACCGCAAGCCGGGGAAAGCGTTTATGAAGACGAAATCCGCGATCGCGGGCTCTTCAAAAGCCCCGATGGCGCCCGAAATGAAGCATATTCTTTCCTCCGTCTCCGAAGCGAGCGAGCGCATCCTCAATACGCCTATGGAAAAGCTCGAGATCGAAAGTCACGACGGGATCCGTCTGCGCGGATGCTTTTATCCCGCCGACGATCAGAAGCGTATCATCGTCTGTATGCACGGCTGGCGCTCCTCGTGGGCGCACGATTTCGGACTGATCTCCACCTTTTTCCACGATGAACTCAAAAGCTCACTCCTTCTCCCCGACCAGCGCGGGCAGGGCGAGAGCGACGGCGATTATATGGGATTCGGCGTACTCGAGCGCTTCGACTGCTTCGAATGGGTGAAATACGCCGTAAACCGCTTCGGCTCCGACGTTCCGATCTACCTCTGCGGCGTTTCGATGGGCGCGGCGACCGTTCTGATGACGACGGGCTTCGAACTCCCAAAGAACGTGAAAGGCGTGATCGCCGACTGCGGCTTCACGTCGCCGCACGCGATCATGGAGCACGTCGTGCGCGACAATCTGCACCTGTCGGGACGCTTTGCCTATCCGCTCGTCAACCGGCAGATGAACAAAAAAGCGAATTTCGACGGCGACGAATATTCGACGGTCGAGGCTCTTTCGAAAGCCGAGGTGCCCGTTTTGTTCATTCACGGCGCATCGGATCATTTCGTGCCCGTGCAGATGACTTTTGAGAATTACGAAGCGTGTGTGTCTCCGAAAGACCTTCTGATCGTACCGGGCGCGGATCACGGACTCAGCTATTTCAAGGATAACGCCGCCTACCGCCGCGCCGTGACCGCGTTTTTCGAGAAATACGACCAAAGCCGCCGCGAAGAGATCCTCAAACAGATCGAAAAAGAGCAGGCGGAAAAAGAGCAGTACGAAGAAGAACTCAAGAAAAAATTTGATTCTTAATATAATTAAAGGAGACCTCTATGAATCACCGCGAGAATTTTTTGTCGATCGGCAGACGGCAGGGGTTTGACGAAATGCTGCCCAACATCGTGATGAGTCCCGCGATCCGCCAACAATTCGACGAATACGTCAAAGAGCATCCGATGACCCCGCATTGGTACGCGGAACGCCTCAAAAAACCGATCCTACCGGGCGCCGACAAGGAATATTACCTCAAAACGTACTACGCCGACAAGAATCTCAAGCCGGGGACGAGGATCAGCACATTCGGCGTCGCGCACGAGCCGGGCTCCGCTGCCGCTTATCACATGACCTATATGCACCACCCGATGGAAAATTTCGATTCAGTCGAGCAGATCGAGAGCTATCCGTTTCCCGTGATCGCCGAGGATCTCTCCGAACTTTTCGCACAGGCGAACGAGATCCATTCGCGGAACGAAGCGGCGATCGGCGATATGCAATGCACGATCTGGGAAAACGCGTGGTATTTGCGCGGGATGGAAAACCTTTTCTGCGATATGAAAACCGAAGATGAAATGGCGCGGGTACTGCTCGACAGAGTCACCGCGTTCAGCACGAAAAGAGCGGAGGCGTTCGCACGCGCGGGCGCGGACGCCATCATTCTCGGGGACGATATCGGAATGCAGCACACCATTATGATGAGCGAAGAGCTCTATTGCGAGTGGCTCAAGCCGCGCCTCAAGCGGGTGATCGACGCAGCGCGCGCGATTAAGCCGGATATTCTCATTTTCTATCATTCGTGCGGACACGTCACGGAACTGATCCCGCATCTGATCGACGCGGGCATCGACGTACTCGATCCCGTGCAGCCCGAATGTATGGATTTCCGCGAGATCCACGACCGCTTCGGCGACCGCTTATCATTCCGCGGAACGCTCGGCACGCAGAGCTTGATGCCGCACGGCACGCCCGACGAGGTCAGACGCAAAGTGTTCGAGAATCTGGATATCGCCGGCGCGCACGGCGGACTGTACGTCGGCCCGACGCACATGGTCGAGCCCGACGTTCCTCTCGAAAACGTGATCGCTTACTTAAAGGCCTGCGAGGATTATACGAAATAAGAATTTCTTGTATTCGGTTTTTTGGCAAAAATGTCAAAAATACCATTGACTCTCCCCTTAGAGGATAAGATATAATCTCAGGTGTGATGGAAACGGAGGGATCTCTATGCTCAGAATCGGGGAGTTTTCCAAATTATCGCATACGACGGTCAAGGCCTTGCGGTTTTACGAAAAAGAAGGTCTTCTTATACCTGCGTCCGTTGACGAATGGACGGGGTACCGTCTCTATGAAAGCTCGCAGCTTGAAACCGCGGCAAAGATCAAGTCCTTTAGGCAGCTCGGATTGTCCATTGAAGAAATCAAAAGCGTCTTTTCCGGAGAAGACGTGATGAAAATTCTGTCTGTCAAGGAAGAAGATCTCCGAAAATTGCGGCAAAAGACCGAACTTCAGCTTTCCGTCATAAAATTCTTTATGGAGGAAAAAGAAATGAAGTATCAGGTAACGCTGAAAGAGATTCCGGAGATGATCGTATATTCTTCGGAAACGGAACTCGCCCGATATGAAGACGCCATGCAGTGGATCCCGTCCGTCGGAGAGGAATGTCTGAAGCTGAATCCCGGGATAAAATGTGCGGAACCGCCGTATGAGTTCTGCGAGTATCTGGACGGCGAATACAGGGAAACGAACGTCAGGGTTCGCCATAGCGAAGCGGTCACGACGTTCGGCAAAGAAAACGACCGTATCAGGTTCAGAACGCTCCCCGCCGCAAAGGTTTTAAGTATTTATCACAAAGGCGCGTACGATGCGATCGGAGAGGCGTACGCGTTTATCGTAGAATACGCCGAAAAGAACGGCTACGAAATCGCGGGTCTTTCCAGAGAATGCTATATCGACGGCATCTGGAACAAGGAATCCATCAGCGACTGGCTCACCGAAGTGCAGCTGCCGATCAAATAATTAAAAAAAACGCCGAAGAGGAAATTTGATATAATCCCCATAGAGTAGACACTTGAAATAACAAAAATTTCGAGACTACACTATGGGGGTTGTTTTATGCCAAGAAAGAGTCACAAGA